>WRAZ01000014.1 GCA_009779925.1 Chitinivibrionia bacterium | reverse complement strand
TAGGGGCGGGTTTCAAACCCGCCCCTACAAACGCCGCCGATAACGCGATTATCTGGGATTTGACCAACAACACGGGCAGATACGTCGCCAACGGTACATATCTGATTATCGTCGAAGCAACAGGTATCAGCGGTCGAAGATTTACGTATTCGGCGAGAATTGGCGTGAGCAGGTAAAATTTCCAGTTTGTTTTTTTAACAGAGGGTGCAGAAGTGCACCCTTTTTTATTGCGGCAAATATTATTTTAAAAAGAAAAAGGAGGGCTTATGACAAGATTTAAGGAACAAAATCTTAATATTTTAAGTGTTTTTGCAGAAAAAATACTATTTGTACGACAGAAAAAACAAGTTCGCAGAGAAGCTGGAAAGTAAAAAAGCAGGTTTTTCTATTAAAAACCGTTTTTCTGTCATCTTATTGCGAGCAAAATAGTATTTTATATAATAACGATAAACTTTGCCAGGTTAAAAAATTTTATGGACAAAATAAGATTCGCGTGGGACGAAAACAAAAACCAGAAAAACATTGCTTCGCACGGCATTTCTTTCAAAGAGGCAGAAACGGTGTTTTATGACCCAAACGCAAAATTGATATACGATCCCGACCACTCAACAGAAGAAGACCGTTTTATTCTTTTGGGGCTGAGTAAAGTACTGAAAATGTTAATTGTTTGTCATTCTTATAGAGAAAACGATGAACTTGTCCGCATAATCTCGGCAAGAAAAGCGACCACTAACGAAAAGAAACAATATGGAGGTAAAAAATGAGAAGTGAATACGATTTTTCTGCGGCAATGTCAAATCCGTATGCTCGCAAATTGCGAAAATCCGTGAATATCAAGGTTGATACGGATACGATAGAATATTTCAAAAATCATGCGGCAAATATGGGTATGTCATACGGCAACCTCATAAATTTGTATTTGTCGGATTGTGTTGCAGGCAAAAGAAATTTAACAAGAGAATTTGCGTAGCCTTGCTCTGCACGCCTGCAACCGCGAACGCGTTCACGGCGAAAAATCACTTGTGTTTACCCAACGCCACTTAAAAATAAAGAATAGCTGAAAATTTACCTGTTTTTGTTTTGCGATAAATTTATTATTAGAAATAAAAAAAGGCAGAGACAGTGGAAAAACTGTTCTGCCTATTGGTAATGTTCTTTATTTATTTCGCAAACAGTGCGACGTGTTGTTAGCGGCGACTTGGCAGCCTTCTTTCCGGCAACGACGGCACTTCAGGTGCAGAGGGTAATGCAGGAGTTTCCAATGTTGGTATTTCCGGAATTTCCGGAACTTCCAACGTCGGTGCTGTCAGCTCGGGCGCAGTTAATGTTGGCGCTTCAACTGTCAATGTCGGCGTGTCTAGTTTTGGCGCTTCCAATGTTGGCGCTTCAACTTTTGGAGGCGTCAAACGCACGCCTCTTGCAAATGTAAAACTAACGCTTGCCAATACAAGCACGCCAACAACAACTAAAAACTTTGTTCTCATAAAAGAACTCCTTTGAAAATAGTTAATAAATTATGCAAAAGAGCACCGCGCTCGAATTGCCAATAAAAGACAAAGCAGCGACGGCTGTTCTGCCAAATTCATTGTTTTGTCAGAAACACAGAATTACTTCCATAACATTATATCAAAAAGAGAAAATGTGAGAGAGCACGAGACAGAACAACCGCAAAGGTGTTCTCGTGCTCTCTCAATAAACCTATTGAGATATAATTTTACGAAAAGCAGGAACAATTCCTGCAATTCTGTATTTCTGACATCGGAAATATAATTTATTGTCGCTGTATAGTGGGGAGAAATCGTTGTTTTTTTTGTTTTTTGTTTTGGCATAACGTATTTTGTAAAAAACGCATAAATTATGCAGAAAAATTATTGCCAGAGGGTAAATTGGAACTTGACTTTGAAATTGACAAAATAACCCAATCTATTGAATGTGCAAAAACAGGCGAAAGTTTTGAAACGCTTGGAGCAGTTTATTTGGGTAGGCAAAGAATGGCGATATTTGAAGACAAGGCAGCGATATTGGTAAATAATTATTTTCCAAGGGAGGAATAAATTATGAGCAAGCACGAAAAGTACAATTACTACGCTCTTGACGACATTGGCTTTGCAGGCGACCAGAATTACAAATGGACAGCCGAAGACTCTGCTTTTGTCAAGAAATGTATTGCAGAACGTAAAACAAACAAGGCAACATATCTGTCGTCCCGCCCTATTGAACAAATGATGGTAGCGGAAAGCAGACCTGTATATGGAGCAACAACGCAGCAACAAGCAGTTTTGGCATAACGTATTTTTCAAACCAGAAACCCCAAAAAAGGAGAATGCCGCGTGAACGCCGATTTAACGCCCGAACAACTTTACGAAGAAATCGAAGTAAAAAAGCAAAAACTCGAAACCCTTTTTGCCGAATATATGCTCGAAAGAATTGACGGTATTATAACACGAATATCATAACTATGGAAAAAACTATGCAAAACAAACACTCGGTAATTTTCGGACCTATACAATCTCGGCGATTGGGAAGTTCTTTGGGGCTCGACTTACTCCCGTCAAAAATCTGTTCGCTCGACTGCGTTTATTGCGAATGCGGGAAAACTACCACGCTAACAAACGAGCGGCGCGAATATATTTCGGCTGACAAAATTATCGACGAATTGGACGTTTTTTTGCGCAACAATCCGCCGCATATTGACGTCATAACCTTGGGCGGAAGCGGAGAGCCGCTACTTAACAGCGGGGGCGGGAAAATAATTTCGCATATAAAAAAGAATTATCCGCAATTTAAAATCGCCGTTTTGACTAATTCGGTTTCGCTTGTCGATAAAAGCATTCGCGACGAAATTTTACCCGCCGACTTTGTTTTGCCGTCGGTGGACGCGTTTTTTGAGGAAAGTTTCCGAAAAATCAACCGTCCTGCAAAAAATGTCTGCGTGGATTTTGTTTTGGATGGGTTGCGCGAATTTGCGCGTATATATAAAGGAATAATGTGGGTAGAATATTTTGTAATTTCGGGAATTAACGACAGCGACGACGAAATTGCCGCGCTTAAAAACTATTTCGGCGAAATAAAACCGACGAAAATTCAGCTTAATTCATTGGACAGGCACGGAACTTGCGATTGGGTAAAACCTGCTTCGAGCGAGCGTTTGCTTGAAATTCAGGCGGCAATGCTTCCGAATGCGGTCGAAATTATTTCGCGGAATTTTTGCGCGCAAAGGGCGGAGGGTCGAGCGGCGACGGGGAAATTTATCGGAGAAAATTTATGAAAATCATTTTAGCTAATCCTCGAGGATTTTGCGCGGGAGTGGACAGGGCGATTAACATCGTGGAGAAGACGATAGAAAAATACGGCGCGCCCGTTTATGTGAAAAACGAAATCGTGCACAACAAAGCGGTTGTGAATTCTTTGCGGGATTTGGGGGCGGTTTTCGTGAAAGAAGTCGGCGATGTTCCGGACGGGGCGGTAATAATTTTTTCGGCGCACGGAGCGGCAATGAGCGCATACAGCGAGGCGAAAAACAAAAAACTCACTATTTTGGACGCGACCTGCCCGCTTGTGGAAAAAGTGCATTACAATATAAGAAAATACTCTCGCGACGGCGCAAAAATTATACTTATCGGACACAAAGGACACCCCGAAGTCGAAGGGCATTTGGGGCAAATCGAAGAAGAAATTTATCTGATAACAAAGTCCGAAGACGTTGCGCTTCTTCCGTTCGACAAAGGCGAAAAGCTTGCTTATATCACCCAAACAACGCTCAGCAGAATGGAGTCGGAAAGCATAATTAAGGAGCTGAAAAGCAGATTTACAAATATTTCGGGTCCGTCAAAAGGCGACTTGTGTTATGCCACCACAAACAGACAAATGGCTATAGAACAGCTTGTCGGGAAAATCGATTTGCTTTTGGTGGTCGGAAGCACAAATTCTTCAAATTCCAACCGTTTAAAGGAATTGGGCGAGGCGGTCGGGATAAAATCCTATTTGATAGACGAGCCGCAAAACATAGATTTGTCTTGGTTTGACGGTTGTAAAAACGTCGGAATTACGTCGGGAGCTTCGGCGCCCGAATATCTTGTGCAGGAGCTGGTGAAAAATATCAGCGAAAAATTCCCGATATGCTCGGTCGAAGAAACGCACGCCGTCGAAGAAAAAGTAAAATTTCCTATGCCTGTGGAATTAAACTAAGTAAAACCTCAATCTACAAATTTTACAAGAAATGCTTTTTTTATTGACACGCGCCGCGGCATAATGTATTTTTTCCTCTGAGGTCTATGGGCTAGACCGTGAATTATTGATGACCGCTATCAAAATTTTTTGAAAATGGTTAAGGTTGGAGCAGTATGAAAAAAAATCTAAAAATTGCAAGCGCTTCGCGCGGGCAACAAGCTGATATAAACACAAACTTCAAAAAGACAATCTTTTTGCCGATGATTTTATTGACGACCTTAGGTAGCGTTGTCGTTCTTATTTCGTCTATTGCAATGTTTAAAAATGAGATAAACAGCGCGGTAATCGAAAAAAACAACGTTGCGGAAAACGTCGTAAGATACGAACTGAAAACGCTGAGAACTCAGGCGCACGTAGCCGTACTTGCAATAAAAAACACGGAAGACCTGAAAACGGCAATCCTAAACAATGACCGCGCAGGCGTTTTAAGGATAGCGAACGAATTAAAATCCGTGGCGCAGATTGATTACACCACCATACTTGACGCGGAAGGCAACGTTATAGCAAGAACGCACGCCTTGGAGCGCTACGGCGACAATCTCTCTTACTTGTCTCACGTACGCCTGACTTTTGAAGGAAAAACGGAAGCGCGCATAATTAAGTCGCCGACCATACCTTTGGGAATTTCGGCGGGCATACCCATAATGGACAACGATAATGAAATAATCGGCGCGGTCACAATGGGTTTTCGCTTGGATAATCCCGAATTGGTGCAACGTCTGAGAGCGCTTACGGGTTGCGAAATAACATTTTTCCGCGACGACATAAACATTTCGTCCACTATGTATTTTGAAGACGGAAGCCCTTTAATCGGCACAAAATTGTCGCCGCACGTAAGCGAAATCGTATTGTCGGGAGAAACGTATGTTAACAGGCGTTTGCTTTTCGGCAGAGATATGCTCGCCAAATATTTCCCGTTATACGACGAAAAAGAAGAAGTTGCGGGAGTGGTTTTTGTAGGTAATTACGTCGAAGAATACGACCGGAAAATAGAGGCGTTTATTCTTAACGGATTGTTGATAATGCTTGCGGCGCTTATAATTTGTCTTATAATCGCAGGTATTGTTTCCGTAATTATTGAAAGGCGTTTCGGAGCGCTGATAGAAACTCTTAAGCAAAAAGACCGTTTGCTGAGTTCCGTATTAAACAGCATTGACGCTATGATATACGCCACCGTTCCCGATACGGGCGAAATCCTGTTTATTAACGATTTAATGAAAGAGAATTACGGCGTTAAGGACGACGTAAAAGATTTGATTTGCTATAAAATTTTCCAAAAAGGCTTGGATGATATATGTCCTTTCTGCCCCTGCCACGAACTTGACAAAGACCCGACAAAAACCGTAGTCTGGGAAGAAAACAGCCCTCTGACCAAACGCATATACCGCAACACCGACCGCTATATTAAATGGATAGACGGAAGAACCGTTCACCTGCAGCACTCGGTTGACATAACCGAAATTATCGAATCGAGACAGTTGATGTATGAGTCGGAGCTTGCAAAAAACCGCGCCGAAGCCGTAAAAGAAACGATTATGCAAAGCATAAACTACGCGAGCAGAATTCAAAAAAATCTTATACCGAAAATGGGAATGTTCCACAAAGCCTTTGCGGATTATTCGGTTATATGGAAACCGCGCGATATTGTAGGCGGAGATATTTACTGGATTGCGAACTTTGACTGCGGCACCATTCTTTGCGTATGCGACTGTACGGGACACGGAACGCCGGGCGCGTTGCTTACAATGCTGGTCGTAAGCGTATTTGAAATGGTAATTACCGAAGAAAGACACAACGACACCGCCGAAATTCTTTACAAACTCGACAAGCGGCTTTCAACCGTGCTTAACGTAAACAACAACGATATGGAAATAAACGACGGTTGCGACCTTGCGGTATTGTTTATCGCAAAAGACGGCGGCATTAAAATGTCGGCGGGAAATACCAACTTGTTTGTATGCGACGGAGAAAAAGTTATCCGACACAAAGGGCAGGCGATTTTTATCGGCGAGGGTAAATTAAAAAGCAAAGACGAGGTGGAAGTCGTATCTATTCCTGCAAATCCGAATAACAAATTCTATATAGCCACCGACGGATTGTTCGACCAAATCGGCGACAAGCAGGCAAAACAGTTCGGCTATAAAACGCTTGAGCAGATTATTCTCGAAAATCACGACGAAAAGCTGACGGTTATATCCGATAAAATATGGAACGCATTTGAAGAACACCGCGGCGAAGAAGCGCAACGAGACGACGTGCAACTAATTACGTTTAAACCAAAAACGGAGGAGGACGACAATGAATAAAGAGGCGGAGGTATAATGGTATTAAATATGAACGAATATGCCAGAATGATAAACGACCTTAACATCAGCATCATTTACAGTGGTCCGATGTGGGAAGACGGCATAAAAGGGATTGCCGAAATGGTAAAAGTCAATTTATCGCACGACAATTTAAGCGGAAACACGGCGAAATCCATTTTCTCGGTATTTGTGGAGCAGATAACCAATATGCTGATGTATTCGGCTGAAAAGGGGCAATATCAAACGAACAAAGAACTCATAAACGTGCCTATGGGTATGCTTGTGCTCGGACAAAAAGACGATATGTGTTTTATCCAGACCCGAAACGCCGTCAGAAGCGAAAAAACGGAGTATCTGAAAAATAAAATAGACTACCTGAACACCTTGAACAAAAAAGAGCTCAGGCAGTACCAAAAAGAAATGGTGCAAAGCGAAAACGACAATCCCGACAGCAAAGGCGCGGGCTTGGGACTTATAGTGATTGCAAGACGGGCGTCCGCGCCTATAGAATACAAATTTGAACAAGCAAACGACGGTTTGACTTATTTCACGATGTATGTGGAAGTTTCATTATCTAAACAGGAGGAGAAATAGTATGGCTTATAAATTGGAACGGGAAAAAACCAAAACAACGCCGTATGTTTTAATAGACGAAGAAAACGGCTACGTTCGTATTGAAGGCGAAAGTTATCTCGAAGACACAATCGGTTTCTTTAAAGAGATAAACGAATGGCTCAAAAATTATCTTTCGTCGGGTTTTGCAAATTTAACATTTGACTGCGCGTTGGAATATTTCAACAGCTCAACGACCAAAATGCTTTACAACATAATGCGGCTTATGGACGAGAGCGCGCCCGGCAAAAAAGTAGTCGTAAACTGGCTTGTCGCAAACGAAGACGACGATATGCTGATTGAGTGCGGCGAAGATTTTCAGGAAGAAATGGAAAATCTGGAGTTTTATATTAAGGTAAAATAAGCAAAGCGGCGTAAAAAAACACTCTCGCTTGTGAATAAAATTACAAACTCCGACTGCAAAATATGTGATAGATGCGATTATCATTGACAAGGCGTTCGGCGTTAACGTATTTTAGTCGCGGTATTTATTTTGTATATTACATTAATCTTTTTTTGGGAGGTTTTTTAATGGCTATTAAAGTTGGTATTAACGGATTTGGACGTATTGGTCGTAATGTGTTTCGCAGCGCGGTTTTAAGCTTTGCAAACGACATCGAAATCGTAGGAATTAACGATTTGCTCGACCCCGCGTATTTGGCGTATATGCTCAAATATGATTCGGTTCACGGAAGATTTAAAGGCGAAGTTTCCGTTGAAGGAAACAACCTTATCGTAAACGGCAAAAAAATTCGTTTGACTGCGGAAAAAGACCCCGCAAACCTCAAATGGAACGAAGTCGGCGCAGACGTAGTTATCGAATCGACAGGATTTTTCTTGGACGACGCAACAGCGCGCAAACATATTGAAGCAGGCGCAAAAAAAGTTATTTTGAGCGCGCCTTCAAAAGACAGCACTCCTATGTTTGTTTACGGCGTAAACCACAAAACTTACGCGGGACAAGACATTATTTCAAACGCGTCTTGCACAACAAACTGCCTTGCTCCGATTGCAAAAGTTCTTAACGATAAATTCGGCATCGAAAAAGGTCTTATGACAACTGTTCACGCGGCAACCGCAACACAAAAAACCGTTGACGGTCCTTCTTCTAAAGACTGGAGGGGCGGTCGCGGAATTTTGGAAAACATCATTCCGTCTTCAACAGGCGCGGCAAAAGCGGTTGGCGTAGTTATTCCCGAGCTTAACAAAAAGCTCACAGGTATGGCTTTCCGCGTTCCGACTTCAGACGTATCAGTTGTGGATTTGACGGTTGTTCTTAAAAACCCCGCCAAAATGGACGACATTAAAGCGGCGATGAAAGCCGCAAGCGAAGGCGAAATGAAAGGCGTTCTCGGCTACACTGAAGACGACGTAGTTGCGACCGACTTCCGCACTTGCGAATTGACTTCAATCTTCGACGCAAAAGCAGGCATCCAACTCGACGACACATTCGTAAAAGTAGTATCTTGGTACGACAACGAGTGGGGCTATTCAAACAAATGCCTCGAAATGGTAAAAGTTATTGCGAAGTAAGCAACAAGCCTACTAAGATAAAAAAAGCCGAAGGAAACTTCGGCTTTTTTTTGTTTTGATTAACGCTTATTTTTCATATTTTTCAAAAAAAACGTACCGCACACTATAGCAATATAGTATATTTATACAGAAAGAGAGAAAAAGTTATGCCTAACATATTTGAATACTTGGGAATAGTGCTGTATTTTTATTCGAGCGAACATCAACCAATCCACTGCCACGGCAGATATGGAGAGTTTGAAAGTAAAGCGGAATTTTACATAATAAACGGTGAGATAACTGAAATAAAAATAAAAGAAGTAAGAGGTATGAAACCGCTCAAAGGCGCAAAGCTGAAAGATTTTAAGGACTTTCTTAAAAATTATTCGCCGCAAATTGTTGCCAAATGGGTGGACTTCTTTGTTTATCATAAGGACGTTCCTTTCGAAAGGATAGAAAAGCATTTATGAAAATAACAGTTGAATACAACAAAAACAACAAATCTTTTGTTTTACCAAAAATTAAACAAGCCGATTTTATAGGCGCTTATTCTGTTTTACTTACTTTTAACGACGGAGTGAAAAGAAAAGTAAATTTCGGCAGTTTTTTGAAAAAATCATTACATCCAACTATTCGCTCTTATTTGGACGAAAATAATTTCAAAAAATTCAAAATAGAGAGCGGAAATATCGTTTGGGGTCAAAACTGGGATTTGGTTTTCCCTGTTGAGCAATTGTATAAAGGTAAAATTAACGCTTAACATTTTTTAGCTTTCAGCTCAGAAACCAACGTTTCTTCACAAATTTCCACAAAACAAAAATTTTTCTCCCACTTAGCCGCAAGCATAAATTATATTACCACTGCCAAAAAATGTGATTAGTAAGGATTTTATCCTTATTTATTGCTGTTCTTTATACATTTCGTGCGGTGCTACAACACCACAGAACGCTTTTAATTAGGTTGTTCTGTCCTAGTGGTGTTCGTGCTGCTTTACCGCTATTGTATTAAAGAAGCGATAACTTAATTCACATTTTTTGGCGAAAATAAGAATTTTCGGCAGAACAGCCTTTTGCTGTTTCTGTATTACTTTTTTGTGTGAGGTTGCTTTTGTTGGGTAAACAAATTAAAATCTTGGCGGCGATAGTGTTTATCGTCGGTGGAGTATGGGCTAATGGGACAGTGGCGGGAGCCGCGAGCGAATTTGCGGGGCGGTTGCTTATTTTTCAGGCAGGTGCAGCAGGAAGCGACGGCGCTATCGGGCGCAGTTTTGTAGAGTTATACAACAATACAGGCGAGGAAATCGACTTAGATGGTTTTTCTCTGCACGTAGCCAACGGACGTACCAGCAATAACAGTTGGACGCAATATCGAGATGCAGGCGGAGAATGGGTCAAAATTGACTTAAGCGGAACTATCCAGCCCAATCATTCGTATCTTGTTGTCTTCAACAAAGTGAGCAACACAATAAACCAAAGATTTGCATTTGAAGACACCGAAGCGGACAATGCTGTTCCTGCAACTGTTCTTCACGCTTTAAGTAATCGCAGTTTCAAAGTAGCGCTTATGGCTAATCAAAACTATTTGACTGTCGCTAATCCATTTGATATGGGCAACGGAGAAACTGCCGAAGATTTTGTTGATTTACTTGGAGTTATAAACACTGCACCCGGAGATGCTGTCGATGCTTATGAAGCATCGCCTGCAATCGTAATTTCGCAACAAGCAACTGCTCGCCGCCGCTCTCTTACAGATACCGATGATAACAGTATCGACTTTGAAAGGGTTGATTTTCGACTTGCGCAAGGTATGACCGACGAGCGATTACAATCACACAGACCGAGAAGCACATCAGACGGCGCTTGGGAACCATTTCCGCAAGCCCCGGATCCAGACCCGATACCGCTCATCGAACGCGACGAACTTGCGGGGAAACTGCTTATTTTCCAAGCATTCGGAACGGGAGCGACGAGCAACAACGACAGAGCGGCAACTCATTCGTTTGTGGAACTTTTTAACGCCTCCGACGACGAAATCGATTTGGACGACATAACGCTTTTTTATGCCGAGGGAACAGGCGCTTGGAGCGCAATTCCTTTAAGCGGAACAATACCCGCTCAAACATCTTTTCTTATTTTAGGAGCGAGAAATCACTCGAACGCGGCAATGCCTCTCCAAATACAAGACAATTCGGGCGACATAAATAATCCGAGTTTCATATTGAATAACCGCGCGCTCAGAATAGCATTATTTCGCGGAAAGACCGAATTAACCGTGCAAAATCCATTTACGGACGGCGAAAAAGACGACGGGCTTATAGACCTCCTCGGTTCAAGAAATGCGAATTCGGACTTGCTTAACGCTTATATAGTGGCTCCACCGCGAAACTCGGGTTCGGCGGGAGTAAGGCGCGTTTCTTTTGACGTAAGCACAAATAACTTTACCGATTTTGCCGAAACGCGCTATGGGGATTTTAATGCAAGCCAATTAAGCATCATTCGCCCCAAAAACCTCGCCCACGGCGAATGGAACCCGTTCCCGCCAATGGATATTCCCACAATGATTACGGATTTCAGAATTTCCTTTGAAGCGCTCGGCTGGAACGAATACGGACATTTAGACCTCAACAACAACGTCGAAATCGACAATTACGCTCACACTATAACTATAACAACCCAACGATGGATCCCGAATATCACCAATATTGCTCCTATCTTCACTACCGACAACCCACACGGAACAATATTTGTAAACGGACAACCGCAAGTCAGCGGAATTACGCCGCACGATTTTCGCCACCCTGTAATTTACCAAGTCGGCGATTTTGAATACACCGTCCGATTTGCCTCCCCGCAAGCAACAGGTTTGCCCGTTATTCGCATAGATACACACAACGGCGCGGCAATACATCACAGTTCCGCCAATATATGGACTACTATGCGATTTTCTTTAAGCGACCCCAACGACCCTGCAAACGATATTGCCGCAATAAGCAATCAACAGATTAGAGGACGGGGAAATTCTACTTGGCAAAGCGGCAACAATAAAAATCCGTATCGTATGAGATTTAGAGACAATGAACGACAATCTCCTTTTGGGCTTCCGGAGGCAAGAAACTGGGTGTTGTTGGCAAATTGGTTTGATGCATCTTTGATAAGAACTTCTTTTGCGTTTGAAATGGGTTATAGATTAGGTTTAGAGTGCACACCTTCTTTTAATCATACGGAACTTTTCTTAAACGGTACGTATGCAGGAAGTTATCTGTTTACCGAACATAGACAAGCAAACCCTTACGGAAGAGATGGTGTTCGGGGAAGACCATTAATTGATACACAAAACGGAGGTTGGTTTGTAGAATTGGATTTTAGATTTGACACCAGCCCCACAGGCGATGCAGGATTCAGAACAAGTAATTACAATCTTCCCGTTTTGATAAAATCTCCCGATTTTCCTACAGGCGTAATACCGAATTCAGTAGATAATTTTGTAAGAAACGATTGGAATCAATTAACGGATTTAATGGCTTCAGACAATTTTCCAGAAAATGGCTACCGTGATTTAGTTGATATAGATTCGTGGATAAAATATTTCTTAGTGCAAGTATTCGCCAATAACGCTGATTTTAATGTGCAAACTTACGATTCCAGAGAGAATCCCGGTAGTATATTTATTCACAAAAATAACTATAGTTCGCTAATAAAGGCAGGACCTCTTTGGGATTTTGACCTTAGTTTTGGTTCTTTCTTTAATGGACTTCCAAATTCTTTGGCGGCAAACAGATTGCCATATCCCAATTATCCTTTTTTTAACAGATTTTTACAAGACCCTGTATTTCGTGCAAGATATAAAGAAATTTGGAATGAAAACAGAGAATGGATTCAAGAGGATATGAGCAAATTTATCGATTCTATGGCGATCGAAGTCGCAAGAAGTGCGGAACAAGATGACATACGCTACAACAGGATTAATAGATATTCTAATGAAATACCTAGAATGCGACTGTATTTTACAGAGAGATTTGCCTTTCTTGACGAAACTTACAACAGAATAGACGCTTTTCCCGCCAGCCGAAACTTCGGCACAGTAGCTTGGAACAATTATTCCGACATCGCCGCGCAAACTTTCACATTCGTTGCCTACGGCGAAATGAAAGATTTAACCGCAACTTTCCAAAACGGCGACAATTCGGCATTTGAAATCACCACCACCCTCGCCACCACCCCAAGCCAAACAGGAAACGGCTATTTCGCCACAATCAGCGTTCGCCCCAAAAACTCGCTTTCGGCAAACAACCACACCGATGTACTTGTTTTAAGCGGAGAAAATCAAGGAAAAGAGTTTTCGGTAAATGTTTCGTTGAGTTTTGTTGTGAATAAAGCGTCGGTAGCCAAACCCGCTCTTGTTGCAAATCAATTTATCTATGATAGCGACCCGAAAACAGTAGCGTTAACCCCAGTAAACACCGAACTTTACACCTTGGGCGGCGACACCGAAAAAACGGCTATCGGGAATTTTACGGCAATAGTAAGTTTGGTTGACCCAATAAACCGCAGGTGGAGTGGTGAAACCCATTCCGAGCCGCTTAATTTGCCGTGGTCGATAATCTGCGAGCACGATTTTGTCCGAAAAACAACCCTCGAGGCAAATTGCGAGCGAGCAGGCGCAGGGCATTATGAGTGTTCTGTCTGCGGTGCAAAAAAGGCGGAGAGTGATTTTGTAATTCCTATGTTAAGCGAAGGCGATTGTCTTCCGAACTCAATTCGCGACAGAGAGCAACAAAATAACCAATTCGGAATTTTTGTTGAAGAAAACCCAGTGTCGAGTAATTTTGCGGAAATTTTCGTAATAACTCCCGAGGCGGCAACGGTGAATTTGTCGATTTTGGACAATTTGGGGAATGTGGTGTTTGCGGAAACCGTCGTAGGGGCGGGGTTTGCCCGCCATGAAAACAGAACGAACGGCGATTTGGGCGGGCAGACCCCGCCCCTACAAAACGCAATCGTCTGGAATTTAACCAACCAATCAGGCAGATTTGTCGCCAACGGGACGTATCTGATTGTGGTTGAGGCGACGGGGGTAAGCGGAAGGAGATTTACTTATTCCACAAGGATCGGAGTGAATCGATAGAAAAACATTCAGTGTTTTATTTAATTAGGGCGAGGATAAATTCTTCGCCCTTTTTGTTTTGCCAAATATTATTTTTAATAGATACGAAAGAGGTGATTTATGCTTTTATACCACGGAAGTAATGTTGCTGTTAAAAAACCTGAAATAATAATCGGAATTCGCGGATTGGATTTCGGAAACGGTTTTTATACTACAAGCAACTACGACCAAGCACTACGATTTACCGAAAATGTTGTCCAAAGAAAAAAAGAAGGGCAACGAACAGTATCGACTTACGAAATGGACGAAAAAGAAATTTTCTCAAAATGTTCTTACATAAAATTTGAAAAAGCCGATGAAAAATGGCTTGATTTTGTCGCTCAAAACAGAACGAATACATATATAGGCAAAAAGTATGATTTGGTAATCGGCGCAGTTGCAAACGATACCGTGTATAACGTAATAAATCTCTATTTGAACGGCACTTACACCAAAAGTGAAACGTTAAGGCGGTTAAAGGTTAGAAATTTGTTTGACCAATGGACGTTTTGCACAGACAAATCTATCGAATTCTTGAAATTTTGCAGGGCGGAAATTATATGAAAAATAAACAACTACCCAAATATTCAATAATAATGTACACAAAACTAAATGGTCTTGTGAAACTGTTTATGCGTGAAACGGGACTTAAATTTCGAGAAGCGTTGGCATTCATATATAATTCGCAAGTTTTTGCAACACTCGAAGACGAGAGTACAAAAATTTGGCACTATTCCGAGATTTTGTTGTTTGACTTGCTTATGCAGGAAAAAGCGACAGGAAAGGTTGATTATCCCGATGTGTAAAAACGAGTCAAACGAAGTAATGCAGTTTGTGATATTTGCAATCGAAGAATATCGCGCGGCAAAAAATATTACGGGAAAAGAGGCGCTTTCTCTGTTTCAAACAAGCGGATTACTTGATTACATCGAGGAATTTTATGATGTTTTGCATTCGCAAGGAACCGAATATTTAATATACGACTTTGACGAATATTTGAGCTCAAAAACGTATTTTATGCAAAAATGATACACGACTACCATTTTTACATATTTTAAACGAAATTACCGCCCCCATACCACCACAACACCGACCGATTTATTCTCCAAATCCGCCGTCGGGGCAAGTAGCGGAGCGGAGAACATTCTGTCGTTGTATCTTCTGGTGGCTACTCTGGCGGAGACAAAAGAGACTAAACGGTTTAGCGCGAGGGTGCCGAGCATTAGGGTTGAGGCTGTGCGCCAATTTCCTGCTTCGCGGCGCATTTCTGCGTAGCGGTCGCGGGCTTCGGGACTGTCCCAACTGTAAAATTCGCTTGGTTCTATAAATTGACGGTCAAATTCTCGGTTGTTTTGAAACGCCCAATTTAATTCGTTAATGTTCATAAAATTTCTGTTGCTTAAATAACTCCAATATGCGTGGTCGTAAGGCAAGCGGCTTTGTGTATGCGCATAAATTCTTGCAAATCCGATAGACGCTTCATAGCGGCGTGTAGAAGTAAGGCGCGTAAAAAGAAAACTTCCGAAAATAACGAGGTCTGTAGTAAAAAACGCGGCGGCTGTGTTTTTTTCGCCTAAATAAAGATAACCCGCTCCGGGGACAAGAAGGTTTAGCCCGCTCGCCGCCCAATCTGGCTTACCGCGATTTTCCTGCTGTACTCTCTGAATATTCTGTAAATCAAGTAATATTTCCTGCGAAGCAGATGACCCGCCACTTAAAGCGGGAATGCAGAATAACAAGATTGCGACAAAGACAGTCGCTGTGCTTTTTTTTTTCAAAACCGCCATACTAAACTCATTCTTGAAGTAAAGTCGCCTGTTATGTCGTCTCTGAACATATTTGATTCTATCGACATTCTGCTTATTATTTCTTGCGCCCTTGTCGGCTCCTCGCCTTTTTCTTCGCGAAGCAGACGACGGTTATGAATAATCGCCGAAATAAATGCGTCCGTCGCCGCGGCAATGTGATTTACGAAAATTCCGACGACAAAAACCTGACTGCGATTATGCTGTCTTCTGCTGTCATCCATAATAGAGTGAAAAACCTGTTGATTTTGCGACGTGCCGAAAAAACTTCCGCCATCCCAAGATATAAACAAACCACCCGTACTGATAAGGTTAAAACTCCCGTCCGGACTAAAACTAACCTGACCGTAATCTTGCGGATTTACGTCATTCCAACCGCGAACGCCAAAATTGCTTCCCGCTCCAAAATCGTTGCCGTAATAGTCGTCTTGCACCATTTGCATAAATGTATTAACAGCAACAGTCGGGTCGTTGGTGGTAATTATCGGTCCGAAAATTCGCTGACCGATTGTTATGGTATCATTGGGAATTTGAGGAAAATCGTCGTGATTTCCTTGAGCTATTATTCCGATTTCCGTATAAAATTGCCTCAAACGCTCGCTGTCAAAATATCTGTCGGCGTGTCTGTGCGCTTCGTTTCGTAATCTTCGCGAATCTCTGCGAAAATAAACCGCGCCGATTATAAATCCTACTTCTGCGGCGGCGTAAATTCCCGCGCGAACAAAATCTCTGTTATACACCTGCCCGAGCCCGGGAACTAAAAGCGAGAAGAGAAGCGCTCTTTGCGGATTACGATACTCCGCTACATTGCGCGCAAAGTCAATGGAACGCTCCGACATAACGATTGCCGTATCAAAAACCGAAACTCTCGGCGTATCAGTCGTGTCCGTATCGCCGCCGCCACCGCCGCCGCGCCCGCCTTGCATCGGAGAAAATCCTGTGAAACCCGGACCGCCCGGTCCTCGTGAACCGCGATATGCCTGCATACCGCCGTCGTCGCCTTCATTTGCCTGTAATTCGCCGTTTTGTTCGCCTTCTGTTTCGAGTAATGCGGTTGTCGTATCGGTGTCGTTTAACGCCTCTTCGTCTTGTTGCTGAGGGTCGGCGATAAAGAATATATCCCCGCCTAAAAGTCGTAATTCTTCTTCCAATGACAATTCTTGCGCAAAGGCAAATACTACAAAAACAAAAATTGTCGACAATAAATATTTTGCCATTTTATCCTCTGAATTTTCTAATTTTTCCGAGATAAAATAATTTATGCTCAAATGAAAAGGCAGCAGAAAGAGCGTTCAATTGCCTTTTTTCCTAAAATTCACCGATTAAACCGCTTTTACTTGCGGCAAGTTCAGTGAACATATTATTTTCTCACGAATTTATTGCGTAAATAAGGAACGAAAGTTTGCTTAAAATATTTTTGTCGTTTATGATTTTAATGTCGTTCGTCTCTGTGGCGGCGGCGCAATCGGGCTTCGGAAGCGGAAGTTTCAGAAATCCTTTTGACGATTTATACAGCGGCTCTCCACTTTTGGAGTTTCACGCGGACATACTCGACAACAACCGACCGCGAATGATGCGCGACACACTTATAATAGATTTTGAAAGCCGACAGGTCACTTTTACAAGAATTGACGAACTTACAGGTATGTCGATTTGGTCTTTTCATTATGCCGAAATGGAGGATTTTTTCCGCGACATTGAAAACCACGCACGCCAATCCTTATGGAACGAAATTGTTCGCGAAAGAGGGCGCGCCGCGCGTGCAACAAGAGGAACAACAGACGGCTCGGGACTTGCTTTTGCCGTCCCTGCCAATTTACCGCGCTGGGCTACAAGAATTATGGGACAAGAGCCGCCGAAACTTGCCATAACAGGAACTCAAAGATTGCTGATAGGTGCTCAAAGAAACATATCGGGAACGCGCCAGCACCCCGAAAAGCACCGCCCCACTCCCGAATTTAAACCGACGAGTAATTTTAACATAAGAGGAACGGTAGGCAGGCTTTTAACCTTAGAAATTAACCTGCGTGGCGACGAACAGCACGGCTACGATTTTTTTGAGCAGGCGCGCGACCAGCTTTCGCAAGTCAGAATTCACTATCGCGAGTCATACCCGGGAGAACTCGAAGACGATATTATTCAGGAAGTTGAAATCGGCAGAACGAGCTTTCAGATGCCGGGACACGGACTTGCGGGATTTTCTTCGGGTAGCAACGACAACCTGTTCGGGATAAGAATTCGTTCAAGGTTTGGTCCGCTCGATATCACAACCATAGCAAGTATTGAAAACGTTGAACACCAGCGGCGCTCAATAAGAAGCGGCGACCCGCGAACCGACAGTATTTTTGAAGGCGGATATATCAGAAATCGGTTCTTCTTTTTGGACTCGCTGTTTTGGGCGCACGCAAACAATCCGTCGGCAGTCCCAAACCTTCCGACGGTTATTGCCGAAAATGTCCACGTTTTCAGACGAGTCTCCAGTCTGCCCGACGAGCCTCATTTCGGTTTTCTTGACGGAAACGACCCCGAAGAAGTACACACGTTCAGACGTTTGCGACAAAGCAACGACGGCAGAGACGGCGACTATATAATACATAGAGACCGCCCCGGGGTTATCCAGTTTTTAACTCATATCAGCGACCACGATATTATAGGTATTATTTGGGATTCCGGCGACCCGCGAATTCCGCCCAAAGGCAGGCAAAACTACACGACAGTCCAAACCGTAAGTCCGCAGGGCGACACAATAACCAGTCCTGCAAGCAACTTCTGGACGCTCAAGCCGCGCGAGGCAATAATCGACACTAACCACGTGCTGTTCGACAGAGGTCGTTTAATGATGAGAAACGTCTATAACATCGGACAAAGCAGTCGGGAAGATTTCAGATTGCAAATTTTTCGCAGTGTAGGCGGAGAATTGCACGAACAAAACGACAGCATACGATTTTTTACCGATATTTTGGGGCTTGCGGACGACAGAGGAATTCTGAAAACAGACAATCAGCGTATTTTCGACTTGGAAAACGGCTTTATGTTTATTCCGCCGTTTGACACGAGAGGCGACGCTTCGCTGAACCCCAACTGGGTTTTCACCAACCCCTCACTATACAGAAATGAAGTGCCGAACGTAAATTTCGAGATTTACGATGATTTTAACAGAACAAATCCTCCGCCCGCACATTTCAGAATAGTCACCGAAAGCAAACGGAGAAGCGAAAGATTTCACTTGGATTTCGGCGTTGTAGAAAATTCGGAGCGGATTTGGACGCAGGCAGGCGACACTTTGCAACGGCATATCGATTACTCTATAGATTACAGTTTCGGAGAGGTTGTTTTGATTTCGCCGCGGGCTCTCGCCGCCGACATTTTAGAGGTGAGTTATCAGAGAGAATCGCTGTTTTTGCTCGACAGAAAGGTATTTATCGGAGTTAATACAATCCTTAATTTCCCCGGGCTCGGTCGAAATTCGTTTTTAAGCACAACTTTGATGTGGCAATTGATGGACGCAAAAAGAATGATGCCGCGAGTAGGCACGGAGCCATATAATCGCTTTTTGTTCGCTTCCAATCTAAACTTGGATTTTACACCGCTTTGGATGACTTCGCTTATAAACTTAATCCCGCTCATTGAACGAGAGGCGCAAAGTTCGGCGACTTTTAACATAGAAGTAGCGCATTCTCGGGCAACGAGCGCCGCAGGAGGCGGAGGCGAGGCGTTTATAGACAATTTTTCAACCGCCGCCCGTACTGTTTCGCTTTCCCTTTCACATCTGAATTGGTTCAGAGCCGCGCCCGATAACGCTATGCGCGCAGACACAATAAACGGGTGCGATGTAAGGGTGCAGAGTTGCAACGAAGACGATACGCGCAATATATGGCGAACCCCTCCCGTATGGCATCAATATTGGTATTTGCCTGCTACAGGCGACAACAGAGCAGGACGTAATGAGATTTATCCGCCTGATTTTACAACATCTTGGGGCAACCGAGTGCACGACGAAAGAATAAGCACTATGCGACTTGTAGTAGAGCCGTTTCCGCAAAATCCTGATTTGCTCAGAGGTATTTCTGAAGACAGTACGCTTACGGGAAGGTCGTTAATCAGTCCGTTTGCAGGCATAACTTATCCGTTGTCTTCACATCTTTGGAACAGAAGCGAAGACCGATATTTTGAGTTTTGGCTAAGGCTCGACAGAACTGCAAACCCAAGAGGAAGAGGAAGGCTTAACATAGACTTCGGTATAGTATCGACAGATATTTCGCTTGACGGCGGTCTGCCGAACGGAATTTTGGATTTTGAATCCCAACAAAGCGACATCAGCGCCGAAAACGACCTCGGATTAGACAGATTGCCCGACCATTCGGAATTTTGGCGTTTTCCGAGACTAAACGGTACAAACGCGCCCGTTTGGGAAAGATTGATATACGGCGACACGCGTTTAGATGACAGTCGCGACCATGTTTTAGGCGGTTGGAGACACGACCCCGGCAGAGATAACTGGCGAATTTATGACCACAATAATCATCAAAACCGAAGATTTGTAAACGGAACGCAAGGCAACGACCGAGTGGACAGCGAAGACATCGGCAACAACGGCTGGAGAAGAGCGGACAGCGCTTTTTTCAGATACATTATTAACTTGGAAGATATTGAAAGCTCGCCGTTTTTTGCAGGTTTTGGCGTAAATCCCAACAACGACGGTTGGGTGCGCATTCGTCTTCCCATAGGATTTGTCCCCGACAGCGTTCGTACAAACTGGGGCTCAGAAAACTATCAAGAACCCGCGGCAGGTTTTTGGCTAGAAAACGTCGGTTGGCGTTCCATAAGACACGTTAGAATGCTCTGGACGGAAATGGCTACAAATGTAAACGCACAAGCGGATTCTTTGGAATTTGAAGGCATTCAGTTTGTCGGCAATCTGTGGCAAGAGCAAGTTTACGACTCGGTGCAAGGCGGTACAGGAAAAACCACGGGGCTTATATCGGCAAGTATTCTCGACAGCCGCACACACATCGGCTACACGGTGCCGTCAGGGAAAAACCGCGACACAATTAACGGCGAGCAGGCGGTGGATTACACGCTTCGTCTCGAAATCAAAGATTTGCCTGCTCAAAGCCCAACTCCCAGAAGCGTTTTTGTAAACAGAAGATTTGAGGCGTCGCAAGCGATGAATTTATCCAATTATAGAGCAATAAGATTTTGGGCTATGGACAGTCTGGGAAGTATAAACAATATCAATGCCACCGCCGACAGCAGTAGTTGGTTTATTCTGCGCCTCGGAACCGATTCTTTGACTTTTTACGAATTCAGAACCCGACGGCTGACGCAAGATTGGGGACCGGGATTTTCAATAGAACTGGACGATTTTACCGACCTTAAACTTGCGTGGTTTAACAGGCGCGGCGAAAGGCACGTAGGCATAGATACTACAAAAGAAATCAACGGCAACTATATAAGGGTTTTTACCGAAACCAGAATTCCGCCCAATCTTTCAAACATTACGTGGATTGCCTTCGGTGTCCAAAACAGTTCGGGAAGTGTAAAAAGCTACGATATACGGATAAACGGCTTTCGAGCGACAGGTATAAGCGAAAGGTCGGGATGGGCGGCGCGCGCGTCAATGCGTTTCAGGTGGTCGGATTTTATAAGTAATTCATTCGATTTCAGGTATCAGGACGCGGGTTTCAGAATGATGAACGATGACATACT
Organism: Chitinivibrionia bacterium; assembly: GCA_009779925.1. Lineage (NCBI taxonomy): Bacteria > Pseudomonadati > Fibrobacterota > Chitinivibrionia > Chitinivibrionia bacterium. The sequence goes on along the minus strand of WRAZ01000014.1, from coordinate 23,394 downwards.
TTCCGACAGCCGCACACAATTAAGTTCGGGAGCGAGCGGCGACATACGATTAGACAGATTTTTTCCCGACAGGCACGGCTTACACATACCTTTGGGCGGTGAAATAAGAGCGACAATCGAACGTCCGGAAATTCGTCCCAACTCCGATATAAGCCTGCGAAACGAGCGTGGCGAGGCAGACAATCTGCGTGATATGGGAGGCGATTTTGCGCGATTTATTACAGGCAGTTCCGAAAGAGGCAACACCACTTTATCCGAAGAATACGAAATGCGCGGAAGAAGCAGAACCGCATTCACAGGCTTCAGAAAAAGCAGGCGTTCCGAAAGAGTGGGCACTCGTCTTACCGCCGACAGAATAGACGTAAATTACAGTATGACTTTCAGAGACTCTTTAGCAAGAATGGGACGTATGCCCGAAGACGAAAGAGAACTTATTCGCCGACCCGACTTTGACGACAGATTTCACGCCGAAATAATTACAAGCCAACGCCACGCTATGGATGTGACCTACGATTTTTCGCCTTCACAAGAGGTTATGCAAGTGCTTTCGTGGCAGCCGTTCTCCCAAAATACAAGCTCGACGCTTTCGAGAAACATAAAAAATATGTCTTTCAACCTGCTTCCCGAACGCGTTGTATTTCGCTTGTTCGACGTGGAATACAATTGGCACGAAAGATATTCCTCAATACGAGACGTTATGGATACGACGGATGCAGGCTTATATGTAATAAGCACCCGCCCAACCGAAGAAGTGAGAATGCGACATAGTTTGAACATAACGCACAGACCGATACATCCGTTTGTGTCCATAAACTACAATATCGGCATAAACAGAAATTTCGACAGATTTATCCGAGACTGGGACAACAGCGGCGTTTCAAACTTTGCGCGAGAAGCGGTTTTAAGCTTGGATAGAGAATTTGGTCCTTACAACGTACTTTTCAGCGAACACGGACGAGACCAAGGTATTCAACTTTCACTTACGCCCGAAATAACTCGCTGGCTCAGAATTTCGTCCAATTCTACGGGAAATTACGTACAAAATATGGAATTTGACAATGACTCTACTTTTATGCGCACAAACATTACAAGCGGCTTTACCGTAAATACTCAACTTTTTACGAGACGTCTTTTTGAAGATATTTCTCGACGAGCAAGAGAGCGCGAAGGATTTTCAAATGCAATGTCAAGCATAGCAAGCGGCTTTGAAACTTTCGGTTTTGAAAGCGTAAACTTTAATTACGGCGCTTCTATGAACCTGACAAATCATCGCCTCGATATGGAATACCTCGACCACAGGCTTGACCGCCACACAGGCAGATTTATGCTTTATTCGTTTGGTGTTTTCAACCGTTCTTTGGGCGATTTTATCACAGGAAATATGGATGACGCGGGAGCGTTCGGCGGAGTGCAAAACAGAAACGATTGGTGGGACGAAAACGCAACGCAAGGAAACGCCGCCGACACCCGAAGAACCTCGCAAAATTACACGGTTTCGACCGCAATGAGGATACCGCAACCCGTAGAAATTTCGGTAAATACAATTTCTCTCGGCTGGAGAAGAGAATATAACATTACCCCGATACCCGAACGCTTCGATACAACCATAACATACCCGGATCTTCGCTTCGGACTAAGCAGTTCGGCATTTGAACAATTGGAAGTGGTAAATCAAAACTTCTCGACTTTCCGCGTCGATTGGGGATATTCATTCAGAAGAACCGAAAGAATATCGGGCGTTAAAGACGTCAGATTAGAAGAAAACAGTACCATAGCTTGGGGATTTACGCCGCTTTTGAGGACAAACCTCCGCCTCAGAAGAATAGGTCTCGGCTTTACTTACCAACTCGATTTGGGCTTCGATACAACACATACCCGCGAGTCCAACAACGATAATTTATGGTCAAGAGAGCTAACCCAGCTGACCGAAAGAAAAACCACGCAAAACACTTGGAATGCAAGTTATCACGTCCCGGGGCGAAGAGGTCGGACAATGCGAATTTTCAGAGACCAAATCATAGAAATTAACGGCGATATGGATTATTCGCTCTCAATAAGATACACCAAAGTCTCGCACGACAACCCCATCCTCCAACAAAGAACAGGCGAAGACCAAAGATACGACGATATATCCGTCAGCATAAGCCCGCAAATGACATACCGCCTGACAAGAAACGTGGACGCACGGGTGTTCTACAATTTAGTCCGCAACATAAGAGGCAGGAGCGAAAACTTAAGCCACAACACCAACTTCGGAATGGAAGTGACGATTTCGTTCTAAAAAACGGCAGATTTTTTTACCCCAAAACACTGCTGTTTTTACTTTCGGTTGCGCCAAAATAGTATTTTCCCTCAAAACATATCAAACAAAAGAGAGGATTTAGATTTTGGCAAATTTTCAAGACATCAAAGAAGGCGACGTTGTCGGCGGTTTTTTGTGCAACGAAGTCCGCGAAATCAAAGAAAGAAACAGCGTAGCATACATTTTTGAACATCAAAAAACAAAGGCGAAATGCGTTCATTGGTATAACGACGACAAAAACAACCTTTTTTCGATTGGATTTCGCACACCCGTTTTTGACCATACGGGAGTACCTCATATTTTGGAACACGCAGTCTTGGCAGGCTCAAAGAAATACCCGCTGAAAGACCCGTTTAAGGAACTTCTCAAAAGTTCAATGTACACTTTTTTGAACGCAATGACCTATCCCGACCGCACTATTTATCCCGTTTCATCACAAGTCCCCGCCGATTTTTTCAATTTGACCGACGTTTATTGCGACGCTGTTTTTAATCCTGTTTTAAGCGAATATACCTTTGCACAGGAAGGTTGGCATTTTGACGTGGAAAACGAAAACGCCGACAAAAGCGATGTCTCAATAAAAGGAATTGTGTATAACGAAATGAAAGGCGTGTTTTCAGATTTCAACAGTTTCGTCGGAAAAAATTTATATTCGGGACTTTTTCCGGATACAACATATTTTTTTGAATCGGGCGGCGACCCAAAGCATATTCCCGAACTGACTTACGAAAACTTTAAGAACTTTCACCAAAAATATTATCACCCGAGCAACAGTTTTATTGTGCTTTACGGAAATATAAATTCTAAAGAGTCTCTTGAACGACTAAACGATAACTATCTGAAAAATTTTGACGAATTAAAAGTTAATTCGCAGATTTTGCCGCAAAAAAACTTTGAAAAACCACAAAAAATTCATATTTCGGCGCCCTCCTCAAAGGAAGACAACGGCACAGCCACGGTGCTTTTATCTTGGATTTGGCGCGAAAAACAAAAAAATGAAGCAAACACATTGGAGTTGAAAGTTTTGTCGAGTTATCTGCTTTCGGGCGAAAATGCACCGCTCAAAAAAGCGCTTTTAGACAGCGATTTAGGCGAAGACATTGACGATTTATCGGGTATAGAAACCGAACTTTATGCTGTTTCATTTGTTGTGGGACTAAAAAAAACCAAGCCGAAAAACGCCGAAAAAATTGTGGATTTAATTAAGAGCACAATAAAAAAAGAAGCAGAGAACGGCTTTGACAAAGAAGCAATCGAAGGCATCTTAAGACAAATGGAATTCAAGATACGAGAAATCGGCGGCGACGCCTCGTATCCGCTGAGTTTCGCCACAAGAATTTACAAATTTTGGATTTACGACTGCGACCCCGTCCGATTTTTGCAGTTTGAAGAGCAGTTTGCGCAACTCCGCAAAAACATCACCGAAAAACCGCGCTACCTCGAAAACTTACTCGAAGAATTAACGTTGAAAAATAAAAACGAACTGCTGTTAATCACAGAGGCAAGCGCAAAAATGGGAGATAATCTCGGAAAATTATCTCGCGAGCAGGCAAAAAAATTGTCGGCGGATTTCACAAAAACCGATTTACAATCATTTGCCAAATTCACAAAAGAACTTAACGATTATCAACAAAGAGAGCATACATCTCAAGAATTGTCGTGCATTCCGCTATTGAAAAAAAGCGATATTCCGACAAAAGGCGAAATTATCCCGACTGAAAAAAGCCAAATAGGTGCAGTAAAATGGTTGCATTCGCCCATTTTTACAGGCGGGGTTTTCTACTTAAATTTGTCCTTCGATTTTTCGGTAATTCCGAACCATCTTCTTGAATATTTTCCGCTTTACACCGACTATTTAGGACGTTGCGGCGCAGGCGGTTTATCTGCCGCCGAAACGGCAAAGCAGTGGAAATTGCATTCGGGCGGATTTTGGTCTGACCCGATAATTTCGGCTTCTTACAACAGAAACGCTCCCGTTGTCATCCAAAACTCTTTTGGAGTAAAAACGCTCGAAAAAAACATACCGCAAACCTTAAATTGCCTGTCAAGAACGCTTTTTGAGGCGGATTTCAGCGACACAAAACTAATAAAAAACGTAATAAACGAAACCAAAAACGGTATTTTTGAGGACATAATTCAACACGGGCATACTCACGCGATTATGAACGCGGCGGCGCGCTTTTCAACTGCCAATGCAATAAAACACAGAATTGACGGTATCGGACTTTACAAATTTTTGAAAAATCTGCGTAATAAAGAGAAAGAAATTTTAGCAAAACTGCAAGAAATTCACTCTATTCTCATAAATTCGCAAGGGCTGACTATTTCAACATCTTGCAATGAAAACGGATTTGTCGGTCAACTGGAAGAATTTGTCGTGAAAATTCCTTCTTTTGAGAAAAAAATCGAATTGACACCTCAAAATTTACAGATAAAACAAATTTCCGAAATATACGCACTCGAAATTCCGTCTTCGGTAAATTATGCGGCAAAAGCGTTTGAACTCCAAAACTGCGAACACAAGTTTGTAGGCGAAGTTAAACTGCTTTCACAAATTTTGGCAAAGGGGTATCTGTGGGATAAAATTCGCGTGGAAGGCGGAGCATACGGCGGATTTTGTAGCTTTAATCAAGTCGCGGGGATATTTGCTTTCGGCTCTTTCAGAGACCCGAATATTTCAAAAACATTTGATAATTTTGCAAAATCACTATCGCAAAATCCGATTTCACAAGAAATAATAGACCGCGCCATTCCGTCTGTAATAGGCGGTGCAGACGCGCCGAAAAGCCCTGCCGTAAAAACGAGAAATGAGCTATTCGACCACCTTTGCGAATACACCAACGAAGACGAACAAAAAATAAGAGAAGCGATTTTGAATGCCGATGAAAACAGCATTAAGCACAACATTGACATAATAATCGAGAGCGCAAAGAACGCGCAAAAAACCGTCTTGGGAAGTAAAGACGCGATAAATTTGGCGAAAAAAGAAGGATTGACTTTCAAAAAGGATAAACTATGATAAATTTACGCTTTGCCGATTACCCGTTCACTAAAATCTTGGGTTGGTCAAATTCACGCTACGACCTTTTTTGTTCGTGCAAACGCAAGTATTTGTACTCGTATTATCCTAAATCCTTCGGCAATTTGGAATACAAAATCAAGAATTTGAAAAATCTTACATCCGTTCCGCTTGAAGTCGGAAATCTTTATCACGACATTATGGAAGTCTTTTTAGAGCGAATGCAAGAAAGCAACGCGCCGATAAATAAAGAAAAACTTTTCGCTTTTATTGACAATTTATGCCTTAACAAACTTTCACAAAAGGTGTTTTTTGAGAAATATTACGGTACCGCAGAGGTTGATTTCGCTCAAATCTGCGCGAAAATAAAGTCGTGCGTCGAAATTTTTCTGAATTCGCCGACTTTTGAATGGATAAAATCAATAGACACAAACGAAAGAAAACTTTGGCTCGTTGAAGCAGGCAGTAAAATGAACGGTAAAAAATACTTCGGCGAAACAAAAATCGGAGGACTTAAAGCATATTGCAAAATGGACTTCATTTTCATAAAAGACGATAAAATTCACATTGTAGATTGGAAAACAGGGCAAAAAGACGAAGCGAGACATAAAAAACAACTTTTAGGCTATGCGGTAGCGGCAAAAACTTTGTCGGAGCAACTAAAAGCAAGCGATATTCTCCCAAAAGCCGTTTATGTAAACGGTGCTTATGACGAACTTAAATTAACCGTATGCGACAAAGAACTTGATGATTTTGCCGAAATCGTAGCGAAAGAAACAAAAGAAATGCAGGCATATTGCTCGAATGTAGAAGAAAACTTACCGCAGGCAACAGAAATTTTCGAGAAATGCCAAAGACCTAATTTTTGCCGTCTGTGCGAATTTCAAGAATTGTGCCAAAAATAAGAAAGACAGCTAATTTAATTTGTTGCAGGCGCATCGCATACGCTCTACTCCACGAGATTACGGTTTCTCAGAGCGCATTCAATACGCCTGCAACAAATTAAATTGCCATATAAAGTATAAATATAAAAGGGAAAGAATTTCTTCCTTCCCATTTTATATTTTCGCTACGCTGAAAAATTATTCTGCATCTGCTTCGTATGCGTTTTCTTCAACGATTTCTTCTTCGCCGTCTGCGTCGTATTCAACAACTTCAACGACCTCAATTGTTTCCACAACTGCAGGTGCTGCTTGGTTGTCATTTCCTCTGCAAGCAAAAGCAATAAGCGCAAACAACGCCGCTATAAGCACAACTAAGAATTTTTTCATAATAATACCCCTTAAAAAAAAATTAAACATTAAACCCAATTTCGTTTCAAATCTAAAACAAAATACGCCGAAAAGATTTTTTCCGGCGCAAATTCACTTACTCTTCAGTAGCTTCGTAAGCAGCTTCAACTTCGATTTCTTCTGCTTCCGCAAGCTCTGCTTCGTACTCTTCTACAGCGTAGTCAACTTCATCGTCAACCGCTTCTTCAATAAGTACTACTTCTACAACCTCTACACCATCTGCCGGCATTGCCGTTTGGTTGTTTTTGCCGCCACAGGCGACCAACAAAAATGCTGCTGAAAAAATCAATGCAAGAAATAATTTAGCCACAGGATACCCCCTAAACACAAAAATTAAAATTTTTATTAAAAACACAGGTTTAATATAATATATGCTCATACGTAAATACTACAAAAAAAGCACAAAAGCATCATTTTTTTGTTTTTTCTTGCATTTTTGGCATATTTTCACATATTTTACAAGAATTTTCCTTAAACATCACACTATTTTCAAGTGTATGTCAAGTGATTTTACCGAATGTGTGATGGCTCCGACCGATATAAAGTCCACACCGGTTTCAGCTATTTGTGATATTGTGTCTTCATTTACATTGCCGCTCGCCTCAATTTTGCAAAGCGACGAAAGTTTATTTCTTTGTTCTACGGCAGTTTTCATATCGAAAAGCGACATATTATCAAGCATAATTCTGTTTGGATTTACCGAGAGCGCTTTTTTGAATTCCTGCAAACTTTGCACTTCCACTTCAATTTTCGGCGTTCGTAAAGATTTTGCGTATTTTTCTTGCACTTTTTTTACTGCAAGGTCGGGACCGCCTGCCGCAAACACGTGCGTGTCTTTAATAAGTATCATATCAAAAAGCCCGAAACGATGATTTACCCCGCCGCCGTGAACAACCGCCTCCTTTTCAAAAGCGCGAAGCCCCGCGGTTGTTTTTCGCGTATCAAGAATTTTGGCGTTTGTGTGGGCGATTTTTTGCACTAGTTTATTTGTCGCGGTTGCAATTCCCGAAAATCTTTGCAATAAATTAAGAACAGTGCGCTCCCCCGCAAGAATTCCTCTTATTCCGCCGTCTATTTCGGCGATTACCGTTCCGGCTTCAAGTTTGTCGCCGTCTGTTTTAAGAACGCGTACTTTACAGTTTTCGTCTAATGCTTCAAAGGCGGGCGCTATGAATTTTGCGCCCGAAAGAATACCGTTTTCTTTGGATTTTATTTGCGCGCAAACTTTTTTGTCTTCGTTAAAAATTGCGTTGGTCGTAATATCGCCGTCGGCGCCGAAATCTTCTTCAAACGCTGTCAGGAGAAGATTTCGGATTTGCTTGCTCATTTTTTCTTACCTTTTGTGGTATCAACTACCACTGCTTGCGACACAACAGGCTTTTTTACGAAAAACTTTTGCTGAATTATCTGCAACAAGCTTGAGAAACCGAAGTAAAGCGTAAGACCTGCAGGGAAGTTGTTAAACATCACAAGCATTATTACAGGCATCAGATAAACCATAGCGATTTGGTTGGGGTCTTTTATCGTCATTTTGTTTTGCACAAACATAAGCCCTGCCATAGCAATCGGTAAAATTGCGAAGTTATCGCCATAGAACGGAATTGTAAACGGCAGCCTGAAAAGTACTTCCGCCGACGATAAATCGTGTACCCACGGCAAAAAGAACGTCGTTTCACCGCGAAGTTCCACCGCCTTGCGCAAAACAATAAAGAGCGCAATCATTATCGGCATTTGGACAAGCAACGGAATGCAACCGCCCAAACTTGCCAACGGATTTATGCCCTCGCTCTGATATAATTCAAGAATTTTTTGCTGTTGAAGCTGCTTGTTATCCTTATATTTTTTCTGAATATCTTGGATTTTTGGTTGCAATACCTGCATTGCCGCCATAGAATTTATGCTAGCCTGCGAAAGCGGGAATGTCACGATTTTAAGCAAAAGCGTCAATAAAAGGATTGAAATACCATAGTCTCCGACAAGTTTTCCGAAGAAGTTCAAAAACCACAAAACCCCTTCACATAAGGGCGGAAACCACAAGTCTGCGCGGAAAAACCAACCGTAGCCTCTAAAAAGCGTTCTTTCCAAGCCCACACCCGCTTCCGTTAAATAAGAATGGCGAGAAGGTCCTATAAACACTGTGTATTCGACATAGTTGTCGTCTCTGAGATTTGCGCCGCGAGGAGGATTTTTGCCGAATTCAAACGCATAATTTATGTTTATTCCCTCGACTTTTGCACGCTCGTTTATGACAAATGACGAAATAGTTAAGTCGCGATTTACTCTGTCGTGCGGTATCAGCGCAAACATAAAATATTTTGAATTGAGCGCAACCCAATCAAAAAGCCCCGACCTTTCGCGCGTTTCCGCTCTTCCGACCGTAAGGCGTTCTATTTTGTTGCCATCCGAGGCTATTGTTATGTATCTTTCGCTAAACGGCGGCGAACGATCGTCGTCGCTTTCGCTTTCGGCAACACCGCCCTTAAGCGCCACAAAACTTGCCTGCTGAGCAAGCAAATCCGACTGCTTTCTGAAATTTACAAGGTGGGAATTCTCGTTTAACTCAAAAACTTTACGCACCGTTTCACCATTGAGGAGCGACGTAAAAATCGCCCTGCTTTCGTTTGACTCTTCTTCATCAAAGAAAAATCTTGTTCGCGATAAGTCGTTGGGACCTATTGCGGTAGTCATAATTCCGATATTTGTGTCAGAAATAATTTCGACTGTTTCGCCCTCTCTTTTATGCCCTCTTCCGTAAGTAAAGTCTAATGCTTGCGCAGAGGTTATTCTCGCTCCGATTTCGTCGATTGTCAATCGCAGAACATTGTTTTCAAGGATTATTTGCCTCGGCGGCGCTATAACTTCAACGCTGTCTGCGTATTCATCGTCCGAACTTTCGCTTATATATAAAAGAGCGCGTTCTTGCTCTTGCCTTACAACAATATCCGCCTGCGCACGAAGTTCGTCAATCAGGTTTTGTTGCGTTTGTTGCGCCTCCGCTTGCTGTGTTTGTGCGTCAAACGGAAAGGGTTGTCCGATTAGTCGATAGTAATGCGGAGAATTAAAAAACCAAAATCCCGCGATAAGTATGGCAAAGCCAAGCAGTGTTTCTTTTTTCATTTATTTTTCCTTTGAATAAATTTTTTCTGTTTTGATTACAGGGTCAAATCCATAAGTTCCAAGTGGATTGCAACGCAAAAGCCGCCCCAAAATTCGCAATACCGCCAAATGCAACGGAAGTTCGATAATAGCTTCGCGCGCGAATTGCGAACAAGTCGGGATGTGCCGACAAGTTCCGCTCGGCATACCAAAAATTTGTTTAACAAACTGTATCAGAAAGTAAAGCGAATTTGCCACAATCGTTTTTAATCGTCTCATTGCGCCATTTCCCGTAAAGTTTCAGGATTTCTCCGAATTCGTGCTGTTTGCTTACGGCAGGTCGCACCAAAATATCGTAGAAGCTTCCATCGCTCACAACAGGCGTGTTGATGTATGCTTCTCTGTAAATCCTTTTTATGCGGACTCTCTCAACCGCACCACCGTTTCTTCTTGACACCAAAACATTAAACCTGTCTTGCGCCAAGCCATTCTTTTCATACACAACAACAAAAAAACCGCAATCATTTCGTTGCGCATTACGCACAAGACTTGCGATTTCTTTCTGTTTTTTCAGGCGAAACGCTTTTTTATAGCAGTTCCTCATTAAGCCTTAAACATTGACCGTAGTCAAGTTTTTTCTACCTTTTGCCCGTCTTCTTTTAAGGACGTCTCTTCCCGCTTTAGTAGCCATTCTTGCGCGAAAACCGTGAGTGTTAGCTCTCTTCCTTTTGGACGGCTGATAGGTTCTTTTCATCTCTATATCTCCTCGAAATTTAATTTTCAACCCATAATTTGCAGTGGAATATAGTATTTTCCAATAGCAAAAATCAATACAACTTGTAATATTTGTTATTTTTTTGTAAAACTAAAGAAAGGTTTTTTATAAATATGGCGAAAAAAATCAGTGCAAAAACGCTTTGGGACGGAATTATAACGCAGGCGACAGAGAAAAAAGAATTTCAAGAAACGGTCATCGAAAATCGACTTAAGCCGCTAAAACCCATAAAATACGACGACGGAACGCTCTGTTTGGAAACAGCGAACAACTTTGCGCCGCAAATTATAAACGCCAGATACAAACAAAAACTCTGCAAAATCGCCAAAAGCATAGACGAAAATTTTGTGGATATGTATTTTTCGGTCGCAGGCGAAAAAGATAACGACTTCCGTGAAAAAAAGCAGGATTTGCCGCAAGCCCCATCGGTAGATACTCCAAAAACAGACAAAAAAGCATTCCTTTCGCATCCTGTGAACAAGCATTATACTTTTGACAATTTTATAAGCGCCTACGAAAACCGTCTTGCCGCGGGAAGCGCCGCGGGAATTGCAAACGCCCCCGGGCAAATGCGGCAATACAATCCCTTCTATATATACGGAAAAGCGGGAGTCGGCAAAACACACATTTTACACGCCATCGCAAACGAAATCACAAAAACAATTCCGCAAAGCCAAGTTATTCTGGTTTCGGGAGCGCAATTTTACAGAATTTTTTCGGCGCATTTGGGAAAAGACACTTACAACGACTTTGAAAACGCTTTCAATAAAGCAAAAGTCGTACTTTTCGACAACATTCACGAATTATCGAGCAAAAAAGAAGCGCAACTCGAATTATACAAAATTTTCAACAAATTTCACCGCGAAAACAAGCAAATTGTTATTACGGCAAACTGCGCGCCGTCGGAGTTAAGCGGAATTACGGAGCGACTTATTTCGAGATTTCAGTGGGGGCTTTCAGTAAAACTGGGCGTGGAAAACATTGAAACACGCAGAGCTATTTTAGAAAATATGCTGAAAAAAAATAAAATCAAAATTTCCGAAGACGAAATAGAATACATAGTAGAAAATTGTAGCGAAAACATTCACGAGTTGCAGGGAATTGTCGCCAACATTGCCGCTTCGGTTTCGCATTCGGGAGAAACGACAACAAGCAATGCCGTCAGAAAAGTGCTGAAAAATCGGCGATTAGAGCCCGTCAAGGGTTATCACTCGGCAAAAACAATTTTAGCGGCTGTTTGCTCGTATTACAAAATAGACTTGGAAACTCTCGCTGGAAAAAGCCGCGTCGCGCAAATTTCGTGGGCAAGACACGTCGCGGTTTATCTGTTGAAAAACTACACTTCGCTATCACTTGCACAAATCGGAAACGAATTAGGCGGAAAAAGCCACGCCACTGTTTTACATTCGGTGAAAGAGGTGGAAAGCAAGATGAGCGATAAGAGTGTTGCAGTAGAGGTTAAGGAGATTATTGGAATTTTAGCGAGAAATTAAAAGAAAAAGGAGATATGTATAATATGGAAAAGACAAAAAAAAATTTTGACAGATTTTTGATACCGAAACGATTTCGCGAATCGCAAATTGCCGCGAGCGACTACAGAAACCCGTTTGAGAACGACTTTACGCGGGTTATTTTTTCGTCGGCGTTTCGACGTTTGCAGGACAAAACGCAGGTGTTTCAGTTGGATAAAGGCGATTTTGTTCGCACTCGACTTACGCATTCGTTGGAAGTATCATCGCTGGGACGTTCGATTGGACTTTCGGTCGAAAAACGACTTGTTGAGCAGGGTGATTTGAGCGAGGAAAAAATTGGTTGTATTCCCTCGATTTTAGCGACCGCGGGGCTTATTCACGACTTGGGAAATCCGCCTTTCGGACATTTCGGCGAGGACAGTATGCGGTGGTTTTTCAAGACGTTTTTTGAGAAAAACCCACAGGTAGCAAACGATTTATCACCGCAGGAAAAGCAGGATTTACTGTTTTTTGACGGGAATGTGCAGACATTTAGGGTTTTGCGCAAGCTTCATTTTGTGAAAGACCACGACGGGATGAATTTGACCCACGCCGTTCTTGCAACTTTGGTAAAATATCCGTTTTCGTCGCTTGAAGGTAATCAAAAAGGCAAGGGGCTTTCACGCAAAAAGTATGGATTTTTCGCCTCGGAAGAAGACGCATATCGCGACATTCAAAAAACATTTAATTTAAACGGACGTTTTCCGCTGACCCCGCTTTTGGAGGCGGCAGACGACATCGCGTATTGCGTTGCCGACATCGAAGACGCTTGCAAAAAAGGCATTTTGACCAAAAACATTATTGTAGAATTTCTGCAAAATCGCCTTTTGGACATTTCCATAAGCGAGGAAGAGAAAAAACTTGACTTAATAAACGAATTTTCGATATTCCACGACGGAATTTCCGCTGACTACCAAAATCGGCTCGAACTTGCAATTCAGCATTTGCGGGTTATTGTCCAAAACTTTATGATAGAAGCTGTAGTTGACGAGTTTTGCAAAAATTCCGACAAAATAACAGCAGGCGAATACGACTTCGATTTACTGCAAAATTCATACGCGCAAACTACCGCAAAGGCGCTTAAAAACATAGGCGGAGAAATAATTTTCAGAGACAAATCCATTCTCGAAAACGAAATTATCGGCTTTAACACGATAAATTATTTGCTTGGCGAACTTATACCCGTGGTTCTTGTTGACGGCAAAAGCGATAACCCGCTTCACAACAGATTTTACGAGATGATTTCGACAAATTATCGTTTCATTTACAAAAAATTCACAAAGCAAACAACCTACAACAAACTACAGCTCGCCGCCGATTACGTTTGCGGAATGACCGACAATTTCGCCTTAAAATCGTTCCATAAATGGCAAGGATTGTTGAGCAGATAATAGCCTTTTTACATTTTTTTTCGCTAATTTTGCAGGTAATGGTGTTTTTTGTTGCTTTTGGCTTGGGAAAAAAGTATTTTAGTCGAATTTACGAGGCGTTTTTTTGTAGGAGAAACTATGGGTAAGTTGGTTATTTCGCAGGATTATATGAAAGATGTGTTGGGTGTTCAGCCGAATTCTCTTCTGTTTGCGAGATACGCTTACAATTTAATAGTAGCAAAAAAATACGACGAAGCGTTTGAAATTGCAAAAGACGGCGTCGGAAAACATCCGAATTATGCCACAGGACGTTTTATTTTGGCGCTCTGCCTTATAGAACAGGGAAGTTATACGCTTGCGACAGAACAATTAGTCGCTATACTAAAATTTGAGCCGGGGCATCAGGCGGCAACGGAAAAACTTGCCCATATTTACGAACAAACAGGCGACACCGATAAAGCGCACACAGTAGCGGATTTACTACTTCGGCGCAATCCAAAATCTTCGCTTCTGAAAAAACTCACTACCAGAAATGAAGGTGCATTCAACATTCGCGAAATATTGGGAGAAGAAATAAACTGGGAACAATTTGCAAGTAAAGCAGACGCTTCAGCAGGCGATGTTCCGGAAGAAACGAACGAAGAAGATTTGGCTGAAATATTTGGCGAAGAAGACGACGCAAACAAAACAGAAACGGTAGAAATAGTCGAAGCGGTAGAAACGACGCAAACGGAAGCAGAAGCAGAACCGGAGCCCGACATAAAACAATTATTCAGAGACGAGTTGCTTGCCGGAAAAGAAGCAGAAATCGACGATATTCTTGCGGACATCGGAGCCCCTTTCACAGAATTGGAAATATCACCTGAAGAGCCACAATCGGAAAAAACAGAAGAAAAACCAAAAGAAGTTGCACAAGAGCCAACCGCAGAGAAAACGCCCGAAGAAGAGCCGACTTTTGACAAAATAGAAGATATGTTCCTATCCAAAGAAGAAGCGAATGTCCCACTACCTTCAGAGGAAGAAACTGTAGAAGAAAAGCAAGAAGAACAAACAGAAAACGAAGAAATTATCCCCGAAATCGTATCTGAAACAGAAGAAACTCCGCAAACTGAAGCCGAAAACGCTCCAAAAGAAATTGACGACCCTTTTGCAGGCTTGGAAGAACCACAAGCAGAAGAAGAAGAAATTGTCGAAGAAGAAGAATTTCTCACAGAAAAGCCAAAACCCGAAATCGAAGACACCATCGAAGCGGAAGTCGAAGAGGCGATACTTCAGGGTCAATATATAGACGAAGAAGAAGAGACTGAAACCCAAGATATAAGCGAAACACCGTTTATTAAAGATGTCGCGGCGGATTTGCTCGAAACAATAACAGATATAGAAGAAAAGCTTGACGAGACAAACATTGAGCAATCATTTGAGGAAGAGCCATTTGTTCTTGACACCGCAGATTTAAACGAAATGATTGCAGAAGAAGCGGCGCAGGAAGAAGCCGTCAAAGAAATCATTGATACAAGCGAAGAACAAGACTCATTCTTTATTGATACAACCGATTTTGACGAATTTATATCGGAGATAAAAGATGCCGAAGAAAAAACAGAAGAAATCCAAGACGATTTTATTGCAGAGATAGAAGAAGCAGAGGATGTCGAAAAACTTTTTACAGACAAAGAAGATGCAGAACTCGAAGCGATTATGGGAGACGACGCACCAATAGAAGAACCGATAATTGACGACATAGAGATAATCGAGCCGATAATTTCAGAAGAAGAAAACGAAACTAAAATCGAAGAAGAAGCCAAGCCGTCGCGTTTTGATGAAGCAGAGCCATTAATTTTTGACAGCGCTTTTTTAGAAGACGATTTTATTGACGACGAAAATTTAATAATCGAAGAAAAAACAGGCGCTTCCGAAGTCGCAGAAGAAGGTTTTGAGGAAATCTTGAGCGAAAAATTCGACAATTCCTTTGAAGACTACAAAAAAGAACTCGCCACCGACATTCCCGAAGTGGTAGTTGAGCCATTAGCGGAAGAACCGACTGATGAGGAATTGCCTTTCTTTATAGAAGATATAGCAGACCCCGTCGCAGAAGAACCGATTGCAGAAAAAACAGAAGCCCCGCTAATTTTCGACGCTGACGAACACTTGCTTGAAGAAGAAGAAGAAAATGCGCCGATGCCACCATTGCATAAAGAAGCGGAACACCCGCAAATTTTAGAAAATGCCGAGCAAAAATTTAACGAAGAGGAAGAAAAAGCCGAGCCGATAAGCGAAAAAGAAGCATTCGAGAAAATGCTTGTGCAGAAAGAAGCGGCGCAACTTTTACCCGACCATATTTTAACGCCGACTTTCGCACAGATTTATTTGGAGCAAGGACAGCCGTATTTGGCAAAACAAATATACGAACGACTGCTTACACAAAGTCCCGACAACGATGATTACGCCGAAAAACTGGAAGAAATTAACAAGCACATCAATAAGCTGGAAGACGGTGAAGAAGTCATCGTCGAAAAGAAAACTTTTGCTCCGAGACGTGTGCCGAATCCCGCAAAAAAACCGATTAAATCGCTCAAAGGAAAGCGGATAAAACCCGAAATCAGGGAAAGCCTAAAAGAGGAATTTAAGAAGGAAAACCATAGTGATGACGAGATTTGAAAAAGCAAATCTTCTGCTGAAAAAGCATAAAGCCGATTATCTTCTGATTACGGACAGCATCAGCGTGCGTTATTTTTCGGGTTTTGTTTCGTCAAATGTTGCCTTGCTTTATTCACATAAAAAAAGATTTCTTTTTACCGACTCGCGCTACAAAACAAGCGCCGAAATTTTTTGTGAAAACCACGATTGGAAATTTATTGAAGCAAAGCAAAACGAATTCGCAGAAAAATTGATTGAATTTGCAGAAATAGGTGCGAACTTGCTTTTTCAAGATAATTATATGTCGGTCAGTGAATTTGAATATTACAAAAAAACAGTAAAAAACGGCATAAATTTTATTCCTTGCGGCAGTGAAATCGACGAAGTTTTTTACGTAAAAACCGAAAAAGAAGCAGAGCATATAAAACAAGCGGCAAATATCGCCGACAAATCATATCAGGAATGGACATACAAATTGCGCGCAGGAATATCGGAGTTTGAAGCGGCGCGACTTTTGGACATAATTACTCTTCAAAACGGAAGCGAAAAAGTTGCATTTGATACGATAGTGCTTTTCGGCGAAAATTGCGCACTTCCGCACGGAGTTCCGAGCCGTGAAAGAATGCTTAAAGACGGCGATTTTATACTCTGCGATTTTGGTTGCACGGTAAATGGACTTTGTTCGGATATGACCAGAACTGTTTGCTTCGGCGCTAATAAAGAAGAGCATCGAAAGATTTACGAAGTCGTTGCAAAAGCGCAAAATATTGGAGTGGCAAATGTAAAAGCGGGCATCAAAGCAAAGGAAATTGACAAAATAGTTCGCAATACAATTAAAGATTTGAGTTTTGGAGAATATTTCAAGCATTCTACAGGACATTCAATCGGACTTCGAGTTCACGAAAGACCTGCGTTGAACAGCAAAGACGAAACCGTTTTACAGAACGGAATGGTTATCACTGTAGAACCGGGGATTTACATTCCCGAAAAAATTGGTGTCCGAATAGAAGATACGGTAATTGTCGGCGATAACGGTTGCAAAATAATAACTGATACGACGAAAGATTTTCGTTGTATATAAAAATAAATATAGTTTACACTTGGGAAAGGTGGTAGTTTTATGGATTACAAAAGTCTTTTGAGCGCTATGGTTAAACAAAATGCTTCCGACTTGCATTTGAGGGTCGGATGTGCGCCGTTTTTTCGGCTTTACGGCTCGCTTGTTCCCGCCAAAGTCCCTAATTTAACTCTTGACGATATGCAGAAAATTTTATCGGAAATGTTAGACGAACAGCAGTTGAATATGCTTAAACAGCGCAGAGAAGTTGACGCAGGAGTAATGCTTCCCGGGGTCGGACGTTTTCGTGTAAACGTGTATAGTCAGCGCGGAACTCCCGCCATTGCAATAAGAAACATAAAATTAGATATTCCGCCTTTTGACAGCCTAAACGTCCCCGAGACCATTCGCAAAATCGCAATGGAACCGAGAGGACTTATTTTGGTTACGGGAACAACGGGCTCGGGAAAATCCACGCTTTTAGCTTCGATGATAGACATAATAAATTCAAGCAAAAAAGTAAACATTATATCAATCGAAGACCCGATAGAATTTTTGCACCGCAACAAACTTGCTACGGTTGCTCAGCGCGAAGTAGGAAGTGATACCATTTCTTACACCGAGGCTCTTAAGGCGGCAATGCGTCAAGACCCTGATGTTATTTTGATGGGAGAAATCCGCGACGCCGAAACAATGTCTTTGGCTCTTGCGGCGGCAGACACGGGGCATTTGGTTTTAAGCACACTGCACACAATGAACACAGTGGAAACGGTATCGCGTGCAATTTCGTTTTTCTCGCACCATCAGCACGAGCAAATTCGCCAAATGCTTGCAAGCGTTCTTGCGGCGGTGGTTTCTATGCGACTTATCCCCAAAAAAGGCGGCGGTTTAATTCCCGCCTGCGAGATAATGGTAAATAATTCCACAATTGAAGAATACCTGAAAAGTCCCGACCATCTCAATATGATAAACGACGCGATTGCTGCAGGAAACAAAATTTACGGTTCGCAGACTTTCGACCAATCTCTCGAAGAACTTTACAAAAAAGAACTCGTAGATTTTGATGTCGCCAAGTCGTTTGCAAGTAATCCGAGCGACTTTGAATTAAAGGTTTTGGGCGGAATTTCGGGGTCAAGCGACAGAAGTTCAAACGTTTTGGACGACGATTTTTGATAAAATAGTCGCAAAAAGCTTGTTTTTTTTGCATATTGTTGAGGGTATATAGTATATTTGCCCAATATATAAACAATAATAAGGAGAATTTTTCTATGCTTAAACGAATATTTATTTTGGCAATATCTTTAATCAGTTGTTTGTGGGCGCAAGCGCCAGTTTGGACTGCAAACGACATTACATTAAGAACTGCCGCAGATTTAACGGAGCTTTCGAGGCGAGTAAGAAGCAATAACGCCACCGAACGCAGAGACGGTTTTGCAAATGTAAACATCACGCTCGCCGCCAACATTAACCTTAACGGCAGTCAATCAAATCAATGGACGCCGATCGGAACTGCGGAGCGCCCGTTTCAAGGAAATTTTAACGGAGGCGAACATACTGTCGATGGGATTTTTATCAGAACATCTCCTTTGGACCCAAACCACGGCTTTTTCGGAGTTGTAGGCGACTTTGCAAGAATAACGAACATTAACGTTAATGCAGATGTTTTATCCAGCGGTGTATTAGGAGGGTTAGTCGGAACAAATAACGGAATAATTGAAAACTCTTCCGCCTCAGGAAAGATTGCAACATCCGGGATGGGAACAGGTTCTGTTATCGGCGGATTAGCAGGTCTAAACAACGGCATAATTTCGGCAGGTTCTTTTGAAGGAGAAATTACAGCAAACGGAAATTGGCGCGGCGGATTGATAGGAATGAATTTTGGCTTTATTAAAAATTCCGAGGCAGATGCAACTATTTCAACAGATAATTCGACGACAGGAAGCGCAGGAAGTTTTGTATATTTTAACGGCGGCAGAATTGCGGACTCTAAAATAAAAGGACAAAATCAAATCGTATTTGCGGGAAGAAACGACGGTCTTATTGTCGGAGAAATCTGCGACGGTTGCGACCCATCTCCAATTCGCGACCGCAATCCTGCAATCAATAGCAGATACGGCATTATTCTCGAAAATGCGGTAGTGTCGGATATTGCAAAAATCACGGTTATTACCCCAGAGCCCGCGACGATAAATATTCGCATTCTCGATGCTTTGGGCAATCAAGTATTTAATATTGTTGAGGCGAGGCACTCGCCTCAACAGACCGCGGTCTGGAATTTGATAAATAACAATGGACGACTTGTAGCAAGCGGCACATATTTAATTACCGTTGAAGCGACAGGCGTAAGCGGAAGAAGATTCACATATTCCACGCGCATCGGCGTGAGAAGATAAGGAGAAACACTATGAAAAAGATATTTTTATTTATAGCCTTAGCGGCATTTACGATTTCTGCGCAAACGCCGACGGAGACGTTTAATCTAACAACCTTGCAACCTCTGCAAGGAACAAATTGGAACTTTGACGCGGATGTTTGGTATGACAGTCGTCCGAGCCGTTTTCCGCCCGACGGACGTGTAAACCTACCTACGCTGTTTGTGAACAACGGCGCAAATCTCAGAATAACGGGGACTTCGGCTCACCCCGGCATACGAATACAAGTAGAAGGTACTGCGCACATTACTTTGGAGAATGCCGTTAATCGCAGAACAGGTCCCGCTGTCGTTATTGACTATCAAGGAAGATATGACCACCCTTCGGGAACGATATTTCCCGAAGGAGCGCCGTTTTTCGGACTGCCCTCCTATTATCACCGCGCATCTCCTATGCAGTTGGTCGGAGACGGTACTCATCTCACGCTTACACTTGTCGGAGAAAATGAGTTGGTATTGCCTCCTGCAAATGCCGGCTGGTCAGCGGGTCTCGGCGTTCCCGAAGGAACGAGCATAGTTATACAAGGCGACGGAAAACTTACGGCTACAGGCGGAACAAGCGCCTCTGGAATCGGCGGTCATCAAGGCGGAATACCACTCTCCATTCAAGGAGGTATAGCCCTAGGTCATCGCGGAAGAACGGCAGGAAATATCACTATAAACAGTGGCACAATAATTGCCGAAGGACGTGGACTTGCCTCGGGAATCGGAAGCGGCTCTAATGTTCGAGGCGGTACAATTACTATTAACGGCGGCGACATTACAGCCATTGGCGGCACAGAGAGTAGCTTTGGCGGAGCAGGTATAGGCGGCGGCGGAACAATAAGATTGTGGACAAATCCGCTTTTCATTAACATTAACGGCGGAACAGTAAGAGCCATAGGCGGTCCCGGATCTCCGGGAATCGGCAGTGGTCAAAGAAGCACAGCTAACGTCTCTACCGAAAATATAACAATAAATATAAACGACGGAGAAATTTATGCCACAGGCGGCGGTGGAGTAGGTCCTGCCGACGCGGGTGGCGCAGGCATAGGCGGCGCAAGAACAGAGACAGGCGGAAATATCAATATCAGAGGCGGCACTATAATAGCCGTCGGCGGTCGTCCGACAAGCAGTGGCGGCGCTGGAATTGGAGGCGGAGGAGGTTTTGCAGGTACAGGCGGACACGCAGGAGTTATTAACATTTCGGGCGGCACAATACACGTGCGCGGCGGCGGCGGCGCGCAAGACATAGGTAATGGCTCTAATCACAGCGGCGCAGAGGGAGTAATTCGTCGCTCTCCCAATGCAACAATAGATAATGTCATACCTGCGCAATAATGCAAAACAGTAAGATTTCTTTATCGGGGCGATTTATTCGCCCTTTTTTTTGTAGGCATTTAGTATTTTCCTTAAAAAGAACAAACAAATAAGGACTAAAAATGAAAGTAGATTTGCATATTCACTCAAATATTTCGGACGGCAGACTATCTCCGACTGAAGTTGTGGAATTTGCACATCAAAACAATTTGGACATAATCGCCCTGTCCGACCACGACGACGTCGGTGGAATAGACGAAGCCGCGCAAGCCTGCCAAAAGTACGGCATAAAACTAATCCCCGCTATAGAATTTACCTGCTCAACCAGAGGCGAAATCGAAAAACTTCCCCAAGATTTGCAAGTCCATATTTTAGGATATAACATCGACCATCAAAACACAGAATTGGTAGAAATGCTCGCTACTCACCGAAAAAGAAGAATAGACAAATGCAAAGATATTGTAAAAAGCCTGTCCGAATTCGGCTATAATATAGAATACGACGAAATAAAACTTCACGCCCGAAAACGAATGCGAATTGCAGACATTACCAACCATCTAAAAGAAAACGTCGAAAACGACGAAAATCTGAACAACTGCATAAAATACTTAGAAAGAGACGGCTTCAAAGACCTTCGTTGCTACGATTTTACAATGCAAAACGCAATAGATATAATTCACAAATTCGCAGGAATTGCGATTTTGGCACATCCGTTTATTTCATACACAGATAACACCACCGAATATTTAAGCAATGAAGATTTAGACATATTATTAGATTACCTGTGCAATTCAGGCATAGACGGAATAGAAGCCGATTATTTGTCCTTTAGCCATGAACAAAAAGCACTGCTGAACAAAATAGCCGCCGAAAGAAACTTAACAGCCACCATCGGCAGTGATTTTCACGGCGGCGTAAAAAGAAACGCAATGATAAGCGAAGAATGCAAAAACAAAAAAGAATTAGAGGAGAAATTATGGAAATAATAGACGCCCTCGGAAAACTGTTCCGTTCAAATTCAATGTATATTGCAATCGGAATAGTTGCGACCACAATTGCAATTTACGGCATTTACATTAAAAGATTGGTGAAAGACATCACTAAGAAAATGAACTTTTTCTTTCGTTTTATAGTTTACGTCTTTATTTTCGCATTCGTTGTCGGCTTTATGTCCGCGCAGACAATAAACTTTTTAGATGGTTTATCAGGCAAACTCAGCAATCTTCATTTGGTTTTGGGAGTGATTTCGATTTTCGCCCTACTGTCGCTTTTGGCAAAAAATGAGAAGCAGATATAAGCCAGATTATAGTAGTTTAATTATTGCAGGGGCGTATTGAATGTGCTATAAAAAACCGTAATCTCAATGCTATATCAGTGAAAATTATGCAAACCCGCGTCCCTTGCCCAATACATCGCTTGGGCGTATTCTTCAGGAGTTAATCTTCTGTCAAGCGGCGGAAACTCGCTCGCTCTGAACGCGGGCCAATACTGTCCCATAATATTAACGTGCGTATCGGTGCCGAGTTCGTCGGCAATCCAACGAATAATTTTGTCGGTACCGCCTACGTTTTCGGGTAAAACCAAATGGCGCACCACTGTCCCGCGGTAGGCAAGACCGTTTTCGATTTGCAATGTACCTACTTGTCTGTGCATTTCTTTTATGGCGG
The DNA here is from genome assembly GCA_009779925.1 of Chitinivibrionia bacterium. Classification (NCBI taxonomy): domain Bacteria; kingdom Pseudomonadati; phylum Fibrobacterota; class Chitinivibrionia; species Chitinivibrionia bacterium. The sequence goes on along the minus strand of WRAZ01000014.1, from coordinate 941 downwards.
CGGCGGCGTGTTCGGCGTAATTCGGCGCTCCGTGTGTGAAACGCGCGGCAACAGCGGAGTTCATAAACTTAAAATCAGGCTGGTAAATATCGACAATTCCGTCAAGCAATTTAATCACCTCAAGCGACTCATATCCGCCGCAGTTGTAGCACAGCGGCACAGTCAGCCCGCCTGCAACAGCAAGCCGTAATCCTTTTATAAGATGAGGCACCAAATGCGTTGGAGTAATAAAACTGACATTATGACAGCCCATAGCTTGCATATCCAACAGCATTTTTGCGATTTCTTCGTGCGTGGTATTTTGCCCGTCGCCGCGGTGGTTAATTTGCCAGTTTTGGCAAAAAACGCAGAGCAGATTACAGTTCGAAAAGAAAATAGAGCCCGACCCTCGCGTTCCGCGAATAGGTTGTTCATTGCCAAAATCGGGACCAAACGAGGAAACCTTAAAATTACCCGCGACAGTACACGCGCCTCCCCGACCTTCGGCGCGACGAGCCCCGCACATACGCGGACAGAGTTTGCAAGGCGAATATAAATCCCACAACGCTTCTTCGCGACGTTTAAGTTCACCACTGCGTTCCAAATCGATATATCTTAAAAACTGCTTGTCTCTTTTGTTTTGGGTTGCTCCATCTTCGCCGCTATCAGGATTTTTTGCAAATAAATTATGTGTTAGTCCAAGTCCCAGCGCCGCCGTAGCTCCCGCGGCGGCAATACCGCCCCTGACGATAAAATCTCTTCTTGTCATTTTCATATTTGCCTCCTTTTTTTCCTAAAAATACATGCGGAACGTATTTTACCTCTCCAACAAATACTTCCCAAACCACCAAGGGACATTTGCGCCGTCTTTTATGTATAAATTATTATCGGTTTTCTCCGCAAAAAATGAATATTCGCTTTTTACGTCCGTTATGGTATTGTCAAAGAAAAACGCTCTGTCG
>WRAZ01000013.1 GCA_009779925.1 Chitinivibrionia bacterium | reverse complement strand
TGGCACAATTTTTGCATATAAAAACAAATTAAACTCAAGGAGGGGTAAAATGTTGGGAAGTATCAAACACGCTACACAGGCAATGACAATTCAAATGCAGAGGCAAGAGCAGATTGCAAACAATCTTGCTAATATGAACACTATAGGTTTTAAGAGTTCGGGACTTTTCGCCGAGCAAATCACAAGGCACATGGCGAATCACGGCGGTCCTGATCACGGATACGAAATTCGCCCCGAAAGAATACTCAAAGCCGACGAAGTTTTCATTGATTACAGCCAAGGACACCCCATAAGCACAGGAGGTGCATTCGATTTAATGATACAAGGTTCAGGGTTTTTCACGATAATGACCGAACAGGGCATACGCTACACTCGCGACGGTGCATTCCAAACAGACGCCGACAACTTTTTGGTTGACGGCAATGGCGGACGAGTTTTCGGCGAAGACGGCTTCATTACAATAGACCCAAGAAAAGGTCCCGTAAGTTTCCTCGACAACGGAAGCGTTATGCAAGACGGACACGAAATAGCGATATTGCGAATTTCCGACTTCAACAAACCCTACCGGATGACAAGAATGGGCAACAACTATTTCCGCCCGATGCAACCCGACAATCCTGTTGTCAGAAGCGACGGTTTTATGATACGTCAAGGCTACTTGGAAAATTCAAACGTTGACCCTATACGCTCAATGGTCGAAATGATTTCGTCAAACAGGGTGTACGAAATGACCGCTAAAGCAATACAGTCCGAAGATCAAACTTTAGACAGAGCGGTCAATCAGGTCGGTCGCGTCGGATAATTAAATTTTTTTTGAGATTTTTATTTAATTTCCCTTGCTTTTGGTTAGGGAAATTTATTATATTCCCCTAACCAAATCGCCGATGTAGCTCAGTTGGTAGAGCAACGCATTCGTAATGCGTGGGTCGCTGGTTCGATTCCGGTCATCGGCTTTTCTTTGTGGTGGTTTCGACAGGCTCAGCCACCGAACTGTGTTTTATACTGTGTTGTAGGCACTATTCTACTCTTAAACGATTGATAACCCGTTGCCTGAGCCTGTCGAAGGCAACATTTTTAAGGAGAATATAACCAATGCATTGTATAAAAAAAATTACCGATGATTTAATTTGGGTCGGCGCAAACGACCGTCGATTGGCGCTTTTTGAAGGGGTTTATTCCGTTCCCGAGGGCGTTTCTTACAATTCTTATTTATTGACGGACGAGAAAACCGTTCTTTTTGACACGGTCGATAAAGCCGTCCAAGAGCGTTTCTTGGAAAATTTGGCAAAGGGACTTGCAGGTCGCCCTTTGGATTACCTTATTTTGCACCACATAGAGCCCGACCACAGCGCCGCGATTGCCGCAGTTTTGGCTCGCTATCCCGAAATAACGCTCGTTTTGAACAAAAAATCCGCGGATTTTCTCGCGCAATTTTATGATTTGGGCAGTGCCGTAAAAACAAAAATAGTCGCCGAAAACGACACGCTCAACACAGGAAAACACACTCTGCATTTCGTTATGGCTCCTATGGTGCATTGGCCCGAAGTTATGGTTTCATACGACGCTTACTCCCGCATTCTCTTTTCCGCCGACGCTTTCGGAAATTTCGGCTCTCTGAACGGCGCAATGTTTGCCGACGAAGTGGATTACAGCCGCGATTATTTGGATAAAGCCCGCCGCTACTATACAAACATAGTAGGAAAATACGGCGCGCAAGTGCAAACCCTGCTAAAAAAAGCGTCCGCCTTAACAATAGATATGATTTGCCCCCTGCACGGCTTTGTGTGGCGCAAAAATCTCGGCGATATACTGACCCCCTACACGCAATGGAGCAATTACGAGCCCGAAGAACAAGGCGTAATGATAGCATACGCGTCCGTTTACGGAAACACCGAAAACGCCGCCGAAATTTTGGCTTGCCGTCTGCGCGATTTAGGCATAAAAACGGTAATGTTCGACGTTTCGGTTGCGGATACGTCGGAAATTGTGGCGGCGGCTTTTAGGTGGAGCCATTTGGTTTTCGCTTCGACAACATACAACGCGGGTATTTTTATAACAATGGAAGCGGTTATCTACGATTTGGTAGCGCACAACATTCAAAATCGCACGGTAGCTTTAATCGAAAACGGCTCGTGGGCGGCAACAAGCGGAAATTTAATGTCGGAAAAACTAAAACAGTGCAAAAACATACAAATTATCGGCAACATAAGCATAAAATCGGGCGTAAAACCGGATAAAGCGGCGGAAATAATCGCCCTTGCAGACGCTTTGGCAGGCACTTTCCCGAAAAAAGCAAACGTTGTTTCAACGGATAAAATCGCTTCAGGTGTGGATGCGCAGGCATTGCAAAAAATTCCTTACGGTTTATTCTTGATAAGCGCCAAAGACGGCGACAAAGACAACGCTTGCATAGTTAATACGGTATCGCAAATTACGGTATCGCCCGTTCAGATTTCAGTTGCAATAAACAAGGATAATTTAACCCACGACATTATTAAAAAAACAGGCGAATTGGCAGTTTCTGTTCTTACCCAAGCCGCTCCGTTCGGCATTTTTGAGCATTTCGGACTTAGTTCGGGAAAAAACGCGGATAAATTCGGCGGCATAAATCACTCGTGGGCAAACGCTCTCGTACGAACAGAAAACGGACTTTACGCCCTTGCCGATTACGCCAACGCCATAATCGCAGGCAAAGTGATTTCGACCGTCGATTGCGGAACGCATACAATTTTCATAGCCCAAATCTCGCAGGCAAAAACGCTGAGCGATACTCCCGCTTGCACATACCAATACTATTTCGACCACATAAAACCCAAACCGCAACCCATCGCCGACAAAAACAAATCGGGATACGTCTGCAAAATCTGCGGATATATTTACGAAGGCGATGTTCTGCCGCCCGATTTTATTTGTCCATTGTGCAAACACGGCGCGGCGGATTTTGAGAGGGTGTAGTAAATTTCTTGTGAAATCAGTGTAGGGGCGGGTTTAAAACCCGCCCCTACATAAGAATCCTCACTTCCCACTCAAAACAATAATCTTATCCCTAATCTTCGCCGCGGTTTCAAAATCGAGTTTCTGCGCCGCTGATTGCATTTGTTTGGTCAGTAGAGCGATTGTTTCTTTTATGTCGGGTTCTTCGCCGTATTTTGCGCGCTCTTCGGCTGCCATCAGAAGATTGTCTTCGCCGTCTCTGTTGCTGTAGCCGTAGAAAGTTTCGCTGATTTCGCGGGTGGTTGAGCGCGGCGTTATATTGTGTTCTTTGTTGTATTCCAGCTGGATTTCGCGGCGGCGGCGGGTTTCTTCGAGGGTCTTTTTTATGGAATCGGTTATCGTGTCGGCGTAAAAAATTATCTGTCCGTTTACGTTTCGCGCGGCTCGTCCCGCAATCTGTATAAGCGATTTTGTCGAGCGCAAAAAGCCCTCTCGGTCGGCGTCCAAAATAGCCACAAGAGAGACCTCGGGCAAGTCCAAGCCCTCCCGCAATAAATTTATTCCTATTAAAATATCAAACTCGCCTTTGCGCAAATCGTTTAGGATAATCGGGCGTTCGAGCGTGTCGATTGCGGAGTGCAGATATTTTACGCGAAACCCCAGATTGTCCAAGTGATGCGTAAGGTCTTCGGATTGCTTTTTTGTCAGCGTGGTCACCAAAGCGCGCTCGCCTTTTGCGACGTTTTTACGTAATTGAAAAATCAAGTCGTCCACCTGCGTTTTGGCGGGGCGAATTTCGATTTCGGGGTCAACAAGTCCCGTCGGGCGAATGACCTGCTCCACAATTACGCCGCCCGTTTTTTGCAGTTCGTAGTCGGCGGGAGTTGCGGAAAGAAAAATCGTAAAATCAAGCATTTGCTCGAATTCCTCGAACCTCAGCGGGCGGTTGTCGAGAGCCGCGGGAATGCGAAATCCGTGGTTTACCAAGGTGGTTTTTCGCGCTCGGTCGCCGTTGTACATTCCGCCGATTTGCGGGATTGTTATGTGCGATTCGTCGATTATCACCAAAAACGGCGGCTTAAAAAAGTCCAAAAGCGAGTATGGGCGCTCTCCTATTTTTCGCCCGTCCAAAATCCGCGAATAGTTCTCAATCCCGTTTATGTAGCCGACTTCCATCAGCATTTCCATATCGCGGGTGGTGCGCTCTTTTATGCGTTGCGCCTCGATTAGTTTGCCCTCCGCCTCAAATTTTTTTATCTGCTCTTCCATCTCCGCTTTTATTTCTTCGACCGCCTGCGGAATAGAAACCGACGATTGCGTGTAGTGCTTTGCGGGGAACAGCAGTGTTTCTTCGAGCGTGTATTTTGTGTTTCCCGTGAGCGGGTCGATTATGGAAATTTGCTCCAATTCGTCGCCGAAAAACGAAAGTCGAAGCCCCTGTTCTTCGTAGGCAGGGTAAATATCGACGGTGTCGCCGCGCACCCTGAAAGTCCCGCGCTCAAAAATCAAATTGTTGCGGATATATTGCATATTCACGAGTTTTGTGAGGATTTCGCTTTGCGGCAAATTCATTCCGACCGTCAAATCAATGGTGTTTGCACGATAATTTTCGGGCGAACCGATATTGTAAATGCAACTGACCGACGACACAATAATTGCGTCTCTTCGAGAGAGCAAAGACGAGGTTGCTTTAAGGCGAAGGCGGTCGATTTCTTCGTTGATATCGGCGGTTTTTTCGATGTATGTGTCGCTCGACGGGATATACGCTTCGGGCTGATAATAGTCGTAAAAACTGACAAAATATTCGACGGCGTTTTCGGGAAAAAACGTCTTAAATTCCTCAAAAAGCTGCGCCGCCAAGGTCTTGTTGTGCGAGATTATTAGGACGGGCATATTCGCGTTTTTTATGACGTTCGCCATCGTAAACGTTTTTCCCGACCCTGTGACGCCCAAAAGCGTTTGGTGCTTTTCGCCGTTTTTTATCCCGTCGCTGAGTTCCGCAATCGCTTTCGGCTGGTCGCCCGCGGGTTGGTAATTGCTTACGAGGCTGAATGGCATTTTTGTCTCCTTTTTTGGGGTAAAAATACGTTTTGTCAAAAACAAAAAGAGAAGCAAGGTATCACAGCTCTGTAAATAATCAAGAATTTAGGACATTGCACAATTCGCCGCGGTTTTTCAATATTTTCAAATAATCTCTGCATTTACTTTGGCGAAATGGTATTTTATAAAAAAGAGAAATCCAAACAAGGAGTTTTTATATGTATAAATTAAAAACAAACCCTTACAAAACTCAAAGGGAGATAGAGGGTGAAAAAGTAATCAAAGCATTGAATTACGCAAGAGAATTAGCTAAATTAAACGGCACAAGCAAAATGACTGATGAAGAAATAAATGCAGAGATTGCCGCCGCGCGTAAAGAGAGAAGGGAAATGGAAAAGTTAATATATGCTTAATTACAAACTTGTTATAGATACGAATGTTTTTGTTTCTTCACTTCTTAAATCTCCGAGTATTCCGTCAATTATTGTTGATACTGTTTTCAAAAGAGGCGATATTGTTGTTGTTTACAGCGACGATATGCTTTTAGAATACATTGATGTTTTAAACCGCAAGAAACTAAAGATACCCCCAATTACAGTAAATACCCTGCTCTCAGCAATCTTAAAAAACGGCGAAAAAGTATCGCCTTTTCCTCAATATGTGCATTTTAGCGACGAGTCCGATAAAAAATTTTACGAGACATTCAAAACTGCGAATGCCGATTATTTAATAACAGGAAATCTTGACGATTTTCCGCAAGAAGAGGGAATTATTTCACCAAGAAGATTTGCGGAAATACTTGATATTCAAATCTAAAAAATCAAAAACAAAAAAAAGAGACAAGGCGTGCCTTGTCTCTACAAAAAAAACATATAAAACAAATTTTTCTACCTGTTTACCCCAATTCGCGCCGAATATGTAAACCTTCGACCGCTGATACCGATTGCTTCGACTAAAATCAAATACGTGCCGTTGGCGACGTATCGTCCGTTGAAATTTTGCAAATTCCAAATAATTGCACCATCTGCCGTAGGGGCGGGTTTCAAACCCGCCCTTACACCGTCCGCCGAAAATACTACATTACCCAAATTATCCAATATTACCATATTCACCGTGGCGGACTCGGGGGTTATCACCGAAATTCTTGCCACATCCGAAACTATTGCGTTTTCCAAAAGAATGCCGAAGCGGTTGTCGGGAATTTCTCTGTTTCTGATAGAAGTAGCTCCGCCGCTCTCGCCGAATACGCGGATTTCGCGGACTTGGGTATAATGAGGGTCGCCGCTTGCAGGACCATTCGTGATGCCAAGGCGGATATAACGCGCCGTAATGAGATTATTCAAGGTCAATACCACGGAATTGCTTGTATTAAGACCTGTGATTTCGCGGTCTTGGTTTTGGAGTTCAGTCCAGCCTGTCATAGCAAAATCCGCGTCAATATCAGATTGCGGAACGTTGGCGGGAAAATTGGCGGGGATTCTTTCGCCGTTGGGAAATACATTGCCTTGCTCGGTATGGGTAAACATACGCACAGCCCTTATGTTCTGCCCCGAAGCCAAACGCCTGTCAATTTCAACTCGGTTTACTGTTTGTACGCCGTCCAAATCTATATCGACAAACGACTCTCCTGTTGTATGACCGCTACCGCCGCTCCATCTCGCGTGCCAGAATGTTGCGGGATTGCCGTCGAACAAACAGGTCGGCACAAATCTATCGCCCGCGGCGGCGGCTTCCCAAGAATTTACGCGAACGCGGCTAATGGCGATAATCTTGTCCCACTGCGCGGTAAATGTCGCGGAAGCAGTAAGCGTTATGGTTTGTCCGAGTGCAAAATTCTGACCGCCTTGATTGCGCCAGCCCGTTAGGACATAACCGCTTTTGCTGACTTGCTCCGCCGTAGGAAGCGTGATACTGCTACCCGCAGGAACTTGCGACGGCGGAGGAGTAAAGTCGCTTGCAAAAGTGCCGCCGTCCAATGCAAAATTAAGGTCTATGGGAACAGCCCACTGCGCCGTAAATATCGTAGCGGAACTAAGCACTACCGTTTGTCCGGGCGCAAAATCCGTGCCGCCTTGATTGCGCCAGCCCGTCAGGACATAACCGCTTTTGCTCGCTTGAGCCGCCGTAGGAAGCGTAATGTTCGAAGCGCTTGACGGCGGGGTATAGTTTACAAACGCGCCGCCGTCCAAAACAAAACTGACAGGACTGGGATCGTTGGGAACTATGCTCCCCGGAAATGCGAGTGCAAAACGCTCGACGGCATTATTATCCGAATGACGGACAACGCGCACCGTGTACGTTCCGCCTGTTGTCGAGCGAAATCGGACTAATTGGTTGTTGTTTACTCGTGAACGGGAAGAACCGACCAAAGTGCCGCCGCTGTTGTAAACTTCCAAATCCAAGTTGGTCAGTAAGTGGGTTGGGTCGGCGACAGTTGTACCTGTCGCCCCTTGGTTCATAAACCAAGAAAGCGCGATTTGCGTATAAACGTTTGCCTGCACGGAAATTCTTATTTCTTGTTGTCTGTCATTTGCCTCCAAAACGCCCGCATAGCCGCCGAAATTAACGGCGTTTTTCGCATTTACCACGCCTGCGCCTTGGCGCAGAGTCATCTGCCCCATTACTTCGCCGACGTCGGGCGTTCCGTCCGACCTCAGAACTTTTCTGTCGGTTGAGGCAAGTATTCTTGCTTTAACCAAATGAGCTTGCGTTTTAAGTTCGGGCGTATGTTGCAACATTTGCGCAACAATACCTGCGACGTGAGGCGCGGCAAAACTTGTACCGCCGCCGCCGGGAGCGAGAACATCAGGTTTTATGAGCCCAAACGATGTGCCGTGGTTGGTAAAATCGGAAAATCTATCGTCGTGGTGGGATACTGTATTATTGTGCCAGTGCGAACCGACGGCAAGTATATTGTACGCCGTTCCCGGATTACCTACCATTCTTCTGTCTGTTGGGGAATTCTCATTTCCTGTGGACATCACAAACATAACGTGATAATGACTAACCATATAATCCAACCAACGGGCGTTTGTTGTATAATGAACAGTGGCGGCGCCTCTCATTGCGGCGCTTTGGTTTATTAAATGAACGTTGTACGGAGGCAATACCGCCCTTTCCCAACCGGCAGGCGTTTGAGCAATGGAACCGACTATACTCGCGTCGGGAACAACCCCGCTTCTGCTGACCATTACAATCGCAACATCCCGAGCGTGAGCGCCTGTGCCTTGCCATTGATTGGGTATATGAGTAATAGGAACGTGCGACAACAAACCGTCCCTCGGCGCAACTTCCATTTCAAATTGTCCTATAATAATACCGCTGCCTGTAAGCCCCATAACATTTCTTGTATAATCTGCTTCAATGTTCGGTAAACTGACGGCTAAATCCGGAACCAACCAACTCTCATTGCTATTTACGTATTCCTCCTCTACGTACAAATCCAAACTTTGAACACTGTTCAAACGCGCAATCCGCAGAATATCGGCTTTGCTCGCTTTAATAATCACCATCGGCGTAAGTTGGCTCTGAAATACAATTTCTACGTTGCGCAAATGATTTCGCGCAAAACCGCGGTGCATATTGTTATATTCGCGTTGAGCAATTTTTCGCCGTTCCGTAATGAAACGATTGACGTTTTGGCTTCTGCGCTCGCGTTCTCTTGCGTTTCGTTGAGAGCGCTCTCTGATTCTCTCCTGATTTTCTTCTTCGTTTTCACCCATTATCAAATCCGCAAGCAAATCAAATTCCTCGCTGTTAACTTTAAACGACGATTCGGTGAAGCCCGTAAGTTTTTCGACTTCCTCATCTACCGCCCTGTGGTCAATGGTTGCCAGCCAAAGATGCACTTTAAGTAAATCGTCTTCCCCCGCTTCGTTCATTGCTTCGCGCAATTCGAGTGAAATTTTATTGAGAAAATCCTGCGCCGTAGCCACAGGGACGAAACACACCAATAAGACAAAAAACAATACGAGCGGTTTAAATTTACTTATTAAATTCATAAAGAAACCTCCTTTATAGTCATAAATATCCGTGAAAATAAAAAGGGGCGACTAATTAAAGTCGCCCCTGTAAAAACTACCTGTTTACCCCAATTCGCGCCGAATATGTAAATCTTCGACCGCTGATACCGATTGCTTCGACGAGGATTAAATACGTGCCGTTGGCGACGTACCGTCCGTTGTTGTTGGTTAAATTCCAGACAATCGGGTTATTGTTTTGTTGTGGCAGGTTTATGCTATAAACCTGCCCGTACGTACGGCGCGCTGACTCGGCTCCTACGCCGTCCGCCGAAAATACAACATTACCCAAATTATCCAAAATTACCATATTCACAGTGGCGGGCTCGGGAGTTATCACCGAAATTCTTGCCAAGGCGGAAACTATTGCGTTTTCCAAGAGAATGCCGAAACGGTTGTCGAGAATTTCTCTGTTTCTGATAAAAGTAGAGCCGCCGCTCTCGCCGAATACGCGGATTTCGCGGACTTGGGTAAAATCGGCGGCGCTTGCAGTACCATTCGTAATGCCAAGGCGGATATAACGCGCCGTAATGGGAGTATTCAGGGTTAACACTACGGAATTGGGCGTATTAAGACCTGTGATTTCGCGGTCTTGATTTTGGAGTTCAGTCCAGCCTGTCATAGCAAAATCCAAATCAATATCGGTTTGCGGAACGTTGGCGGGGAAATTGGCGGGTATTCTTTCGCCGTTGGGGAATACGTTGCCTTGCTCGGTATGGGTAAACATACGTACCGACCTTATGTTCTGCCCCGAAATCAAACGCCTGTCAATTTCAATTCGGCTTATCGTATGCAAACTGCCAAAATCTATATCGACAAGCGATTCTCCTGTTGTATGACCACTGCCGCCGCTCCATCTCGCGTGCCAGAAAGTTGCGGGATTGCCGTCAAACAAACAGGTCGGCACAAATATATCGCCCTGCGCTACGGCTTCCCAAGAATTTACGCGAACGCGGCTAATGGCGACAATCTTGTCCCACTGCGCGGTAAATGTCGCGGAAGCGGTAAGCGTTATGGTTTGTCCCTGTGCAAAAAATTCGTTGTTTTGGTTTCGCCAGCCCGTCAAGGAATAACCGCTTTTGCTAACTTGAGCCGCGGTAGGAAGCGTAAGGTTCGCCGCAATCTCCGACGGCGGAGTAAAGCCGCCTACGTATGCGCCGCCGTCCAAAACAAAACTAACATTTATGACGGGAGCCCACTGCGCGGTAAATGTTGTGGCGGAAGTAATTGTCGCCGTTTGACCGGGTGCAAAAGTCGTACCGCCCTGATTACGCCAGCCCGTCAGAATATTACCGCTTTTGCTAACTTGCGCCGCAGTAGGAAGCGTAATGCTCGAAATAACCGTTGTTGGCGGAGTAAAGCTTACAAACGCGCCGCCGTCCAAATCAAACACAACAGGAATAGGGTCGGTAGTTGCAACCCTTGGGAAAGCAAGTGCAAAGCGCTCAACGGTATTATTTTGAGAATGACGAACAACGCGCACCCTGTATTCTCCGCCTGCTGTCGAGCGAAATCTTACTATTTGGTTGTTGTTTATGCGATGACGGGAAGAGCCTACCATTGTGCCGCTACTGTTATAAACTTCCAAATCCAAGTTGGTCAGCAAACTGCTTGGGTCTTGGGGAGTTGAACCTGTAGCGCTTATGTTCATAAACCACGAAAGCGCGATTTGCGTCGTATCGCCTGCCTGCACGGGAATTCTTATTTCGTAGTGGTTTGCGTTCGCCGCCAAAGTTCCTGCGTAGTGCCCGAAATTAACGGCGTTTACCGCATTTATCACGCCTGCGCCTTGGCGCGGAGTCATCTGCCCCATAACTTCGCCGACATCGGGCTGTCCATCTCCCCTCAAAACTTTTCTGTCGGTTGAGGCAAGTATTCTTGCTTTAACCGCATGAGCTTGCGTTCTAAGTTCGGGAATATGTTGCAACATTTGCGCAACAACGCCCGCGACGTATGGCGAGGCATAACTTGTTCCGCCGCCGCCGGGAGCGAGAACATCCGGTTTAATAAGCCCAAAAGATGTACCGTGATTTGTAAACTCGGAAAATCTATCGTCGTGGTGGGATACCGTATTATTGTGCCAGTGCGAACCGACGGCAAGTATATTGTACGCCGTCGCCGGATTACCTACCATTCTTCTGGCTGTAGGAGAATTCTCATTTCCTGTGGACATCACAAACATAACGTGGTGATTGGCAACCATATAGTCCAACCAACGGGCATTTGCCGTATAATGAGCGTGAGGTTGCCCCAGCAATGCGGAACTCTGGTTTATTAAGTGAACGCTGTGCGGAGGCAACACTGCCGCTTCCCAACCCTCGTTTCTAACGGTAGTCGGCACCTGATTTACACCGCGGACTAAACTCGCGTTGGGAACAACTCCCGCTTTGCTGAGCATTACAATCGCAACAGTATAAGCGTGATCGTTGGCGCCGGGCAGTCCGGATCCTATATGAGTCATAGGAACGTGCGCCAACAAACCCTCTCTCGGCGCAATACCATTTTCAAATTGTCCTATACGAATATCTTCGCCTCTAAGCCCCATCACATTTCTTGTATAATCTGCGCCTGCGTTCGGTAAACTTATGGCTAAATCAGTAACCAACCAATGCTCTTCGCTATTATTTACGTATTCCTCCTCTACGTACAAACCCAAACTCTGAACATTGTCCACGCGCGCAAGTCGCATAATATCGGCTCTTGTCGCTTTAATAACAGCCATTGGCGTAAGTTGGCTCTGAAATACAACTTCTATGTTGCTCAAATGATTTCGTCCGAAACTGCGGTGCATATTGTTATATTCGCGGCTGGCAATTCTGCGGCGTTCCGTAATAAAACGATCGACATTTTGACTTCTGCGCTCGCGTTCTCTTGCGTTTTGTTGAAAGCGTTCCCTCGCTTCTCGCCGACGTTCGGCTTTATTTTCGTCCTCGTCGTCGTTGTCGCCCATTATCAAATCCGCCAACAAATCAAATTCCTCGTTGTCAACTTCAAACGAATTCTCGGTAAAACCCGTGAGTTTTTCCACTTCCTCGTCCACCGCCTTGCGGTCGATGGTTGTTAGCCAAAGATAGACGTCAAATAAATCACTTTCGCCCGCTTTGTTCATTGCTTCAAGCAAGTCGGGTGAAATTTTTCCGGAAAAATCCTGCGCCGTAGCCGCAGGGACGAAACACACTAATAAGACAAAAAACAATACGAACGCTTTAAATTTACTTATTAAATTCATAAAGAAACCTCCTTTGTATCATATACCTAATGAATAAAACTGCCGTTATAAATATAATACAAAAAGTCGAATTTCGCTTGAAAATAAAAAGGGGGCGACTGTACAGTTGTCTATGTAGAACACTATTTATTTTGGAGCGGAGTGGTGATTTGGTAGTTTTTTTATAATTTTTAACCGCGGCAAATAATATTTTCTATAAAATTAGCAAAAGAAGCGGAGAAAAAATGATACTGAAAAACAAATTAGGTATTGAAAACCAAGTTGAACTGAACAGAGCCGAGGAAAAAATCAGCAAGCAAAAGGCTAAACTGTTTTTTGACAGCGGCGAAATCAATAAAGTCGAAGTCGGGACTTTTGCAGGACTTTGCCGAATACACGAGTTTTTGTTCGGCGAAATTTACGATTTTGCAGGTAAAATTCGCGATGTAAATATCTCCAAAGGCAATTTTCGCTTTGTTCCGATTATGTATTTGGAACAATCGCTGAAACATATCGATACTATGCCGCAAAAAACATTTGACGAAATCACCGAAAAATATGTGGAAATGAATATCGCTCACCCGTTTCGCGAGGGCAACGGTCGCTCGGCGCGAATTTGGCTGGATTTAATTTTAAAAAACGAGTTAAAAAAAGTTGTCGATTGGAACAGCATTGACAAAGAAGACTACCTCTCGGCAATGAAACGCAGTCCTATAAAAGACATTGAGATAAAACACCTTTTAAAAAACGCTTTAACAGACAAAGCGGACGAACGCGAAACGTATATGAAAGGCATTGACGTCAGTTATTACTACGAAGGATACAGCGAATTTAAGATTGAGGATTTGTAAAAACATTCTGCCGCAAAAAATCGAACAAAAACGGGTCTAACCTCCTGAACAATCTGTCCATTCGCCGCATTGCCGCGCTTGGGTCGGTGCCAAAACGCAAATTATCGTATATTTCCATAAGTTCTCTTTCGGAGAAAAAATGCGCCAAATACGCCGCGCCTGTTTCTAAGAATATGTTTGAATTGAAGAAAAAGTCCATTCTTTCGCGAATTCTGCGAACTTGTTCGTCGCTTAATCGCCGCTCTCTGAGATACGCCTCGATAAACATATCGGCTTTTTGCGTTTGATACACAAACCTAAGTTCGCGCATAACGTTTGTCGCAATCGGCGAAGCAAACAAAAAACTCGCGCAAAACATTATCATAAATATAATTTTTCTCATAAATTTCCTCTCGACCATTCCAAAAGTCCATAAAATAATATATTTTTTCAGCATTGCGCTCACTATGTTCTTGTAAATATAGTATTTTACTAAAAAAACTTACCAATGGAGAACAAAATGGGATGGAAGAAAAAAGGAACTTGGACTAACGACGACATTGTGAAATATTATCGCGGAAACGACAAAGCTTATGCAATGTGGGGTCCCGATATGCACTACGGATATTGGGAAAAAGGCGTAAAAACTCAGCGCGCCGCCGCAAGACGAATGAACGAAAAGCTTATAGAAAAAGTCGGCGGAATAACAAAAGACGACTACGTTTTGGACGCGGGTTGCGGAGTTGGCGGAAACGCGGTGTGGCTTGCAAAAACATTCGGCTGTAAAGTAGTCGGCGTGAGCATTGTTCCCGAACAAATCGAAACGGCGAAAAAGCGCGCGGCGGCGGCTGGCGTTGCGGATTTGTGCGATTTTAAAGTTATGGATTATATGAATTTGACGTTTCCCGACGAAACTTTCACGGTCGTAATGGGGCTCGAAAGTATTTGCTATGCCGACCCTAAGAGCGAGTTTATTAAGGGCGTTTACCGCGTTCTCAAAAAAGGCGGACGTTTCGGAATGGCGGACGGATTTGCGGGCAAAGAAGTGGACTCAATGCAAGGCAACGACAAAAGAGTAATGCACCGCTGGATGGACGGCTGGAAACTCAACAATATGGAGACGTTAGACGCTTGGAAAGGTTTTGCTTCCGCCGCCGGTTTTGCGGCGGCGGATTACGTCGACGTAAGCAAAATCGTTATGCCGTCTGCGTGGATAATGGTGATTATTTCGGGAATTTTGTTTTTCCCATTGCATATATTAGACAAAATAATCGAACTGAACGACTACCCTACCGACGCTATGTTTCACCAATTTTTTGTGTTGCAACGCGGACTTATGGCTTACGGAATATTCTGGGCGACAAAGTAAGGAGAGTTTTGTATGCTTGAAAAATACATTTCCATAATTTGGGCGATAATCAAAAATCCGTATGAGTATTTCAGCGCCGAAATGCCAAAAGGTAATTCCGTAAAAGACGCGCTGATTTTTGCAATGATTATTGGTTCGCTTGCATTTTTTGCGTTTATGGTGGTAAGCGCGCCGACCGCTTCAATGCAGGAAATAGCGTGGGCTGCCAAAATCAGTTTGTTGATTTTTATGCCTGCGCTTATCGTTATGAATTTGTATGTGTCGGCATTTTTTGTGCATTTGGCGATATTTTTCTTTGTTCCGAAAAGAAGCAACTTCAAACAGACGCTTAAAGTAATCGCTTATTCCAATGCTACAAGCGTTCTTTTGGTAGTGCCCGTAATCGGCGTTTTTTTGGCGGCGATTTTCAACATTCGCGCTTTTATTTTCGGAATTTCGGCGGTTCATAACGTTTCTGCGTTAAAAGTGTTTATGTTTTTTGTAATTCTTCCGATTATTATATTGGCGATATTTATTACTATGGTAATTGTTTTATTGGGAGCGACATTTGCTACCCTTATGGAGCAATCGACTTTACCGTGGTAAATTTACACTGACAAAGGAGTTTTTATGGCTGCTAATTCTATGAATATGCTACTTGACGTACCGCTTGGAATATCCGTACAACTCGGACAAACCAATATGAGCGTCAGGCAATTGCTTAAACTTAAAAAAGGAAAATTAGTTCGTCTTAACCGATTGTCGGGTGAGGCTGTGGACGTTTTTGTCGGCGGAAAATTGCTTGCGAAAGGCGAAGTAACCGTCGAAAACAACCAAATTTGTGTGAGAATCGGAACACTGTATTCGTCGAGCGAAAAATTCAAGCAGTTGTAAAAGTATAAAAAACGAGCAATTTTACGGAATTGCTATTATCTTTTTATATGAAACGTCCGATATTTCAGTAAGAGTAATGACTTTTGACAAGGCGGAAAATATGAATATTGTAGATATTTTATTTACGAGCGGGTGGGTATCCACATTGTTTTTGGCGATTTTAACAGCAATCGCAACTCGTATCTTTGTCTTGCCGAAAACGTTCGAGAAAGAACAATTTACAAGATTTATACTTATGAAAAGGCGGGAGGAACGGCGATATGCAGAACAACTTCTTGCCTAAATTTACTGCTATTGTTTTTGCAATACTTTCTTTTGCGGTCGCTCAAACACGACCGAATAATCATTCCGTGGCACAAAGATTTGAATGGCACGGACCGTCCGAAGAAATAATTATCGGCGTTTTAATTGCCGTTGCCGCCGCGCTTTCGGCGTTAATCATAGCAAGCATAGTCCAACAAAAGGAGAAAAAGAAGACCATCAGCGATTTTGTCGGCAGTCAATTTGAACAAAGGGCAAGAAATGCAGGACTTTCCGCCTCAGAACAAACGCTTTTAAGAAATATGACTAAAGCCGTAGCTCCCGATATGCTTGCCGACGTTTTCAGTTCGTTGATGATTTTTGAAAATGCCGTTGATGTCGAAATAAACAAGGTCATAAGGCATTACAGAGACGACACTCCGAAAGCACTCGCCATTGCCGATGAAATTTCCTTCATCCGTAAAAGACTGGGCTTTACCTACATTGAAGAAAAAGCGCTCGAATCAACAAGAAACATTGAATTCGGGCAGGAAATTTTGCTTTACAAACCATACAACGATGTTTTTGTCGGACAAACAAGGCTTCTGAGCAACAACGAATTATATTTTGAAGTTGACCTTTCTTTGCTTGATAATTACAGAAAAGACAGAAGCGAAAGTACGTTGGTCGCCAAAATCACACGCAAACAAGACGCAATTTATACTATCCCGCTTACTATTCGCTCGACAAGCATTAACCATAACACACTCTCGTTTTATCACACAACCACGCTCGAGAGACAGCAAGCGCGCCAATATGCCCGACTTCCTGTAGATATACTTATTCACTGTAAAATAATAAAGAGAGCGGACGAAAAAGCAAAACCCGGTATCGGCGAAATCTTGCAGGATGCCGCTCTGATAGACATAAGCGGAGGCGGACTTGCTTTTAACGCCCCTGCTTCGCTTTCCCCTCAGGATATTGTCTTTTTGGAATTTACTTTAAATCAACAAAAATTTGCAATGAAGGGAAAAATCATCGCAATTTCCTCACACGAGAGTAAGCAAAACGTATATTATAAGCACAGATTGATATTTTTTAATCCGTTAGAAAGTGATATTGAGCGGATTGTTAAATTTATTTACGAAAAACAACGTGAAAAAATTCAATTCAGATAAGAAAAAGGAAGAAAACAAATTATGGTAAAATTATCCTTCAAAATTCAATTACTTATGGTATTTATTACGGTCGCAGTCGTAGTTGCGATAACAATTACCGTGGTAAGACAAAGTGCAAGCGACGCAAGAGATTTCGATTTGCGGGCGCGTCAAAGTTCCGATTTGGGAATAGAAAGGTTTTACGAAAAAATAGCCGAAAAAGCGATGGACTTTGAAACAGGCGCAATAATACTTGATTCTATCGGGAATTTTTTGCAGTTTTCCGGGCAAACCGAAGAAGGCAGGAGTTTTTCGGTAAATGTTATAAAAAATAAAATTACGGCAGACAGTATAAGAATACGCATAGAGTCGCGCGGAACTTTCGGCAATACAACGGATTTTCAGGTTAGGGAGATATTTTTGTTTAGTCCCGATACCGTAAATTGGTTTCCGGAAACGAGATGAAATAAATAAAAAAACTCTTTCGGGAGTTTTGACTTCATTTGGCACAGATTTTGCGTATAATTTAAATCTGAACGATGAACCTTTTTGATTGAGAGTTAAATATGGGATTGTTCGCTAAAAGAAAAAGAAAGAATTACAGCGTAGGACTTGATATTGGAAGCAAGTCCATAAAGTTGGTTGAAATAAAAAAAGAAGACGATTTTTACCGTCTTGTCGCCGTTGGTGTGCAAGATTTGCCTGACGGTATCGTCTCGAACGGCGAAATAAAAGAGAAAGAAATCTTTATTTCAACAATAAGCGAGCTTATTAACAGATGCGACCCCGAAATAGTCGATGTGATAATTTCTATGGGGACTTCGAGTATTCTGAGCGATAAAATCAAATTAAACATAGAAGGCTCCGACGACGTAGCCGAGACAATACTTTTTGAAGCAAGCCAAAGAAGTCCTTTTGACGGCGGAGACGTAACAATTCAATACAAGATATTGCCGAAAAGCCTAACGCAAGAAGAAAACATAGAAATGGAAGAAGAAAAAGGCGACGTAACGGTTTTGCTCGTTGCCGCCAAAGAAAAAAATATGAAATGGTGTATCGACGCGCTCTACGAAGCAGGACTTCGCCCTACGATTGTCGATGTTTCTTCTTACGCGTTCAACAACTGCTACGCCTTAGAGAGCGAAGTGGAAGAGTTCCCCGAAACGCTCGTACTTATGGATATAGGACACCAAGGAAGCAGAATGTTGTTTATTAAGGACGGAATTTATCATTCGGCAAGAAACATAAACATAGGCGGCGACTACATTGCCAAAACTCTGCAAAAACAGCTCAAAATAGATTATCAGCGCGCGTTGTCAATACTTACCGGGCAACAAGTTCAAGGTGTTTCGCTCGACGATGTTCAAGCGTCCCTGCAATTTGCGTTTGAGGAATTTGTGGGAAGTTTTGATATGGCGTATTCGTATTACAGCAAAGAAGCAGGCTACGAAAAAGTGGAAAAAATTGTGGTTTGCGGCGGCGGTGTTTATATTCCGGGACTGATTGACTTTCTTTCAAACCGCTTGGAAATTCAGGTGCGCCTCTCAAATCCGTTCGCGTTTTTGAAGTATGACGAAGAATTGTTTAACAATGCAGACCCGTCGAATTTTGCGGCGCTTCTGTCCATAGCAACCGGCTTGGCATTGCGAGGGGTAGGTAGAATATGATAGATAGAATTGAAATTAACTTAATTCCGGCAACGCGAGCCGTCCGAGACAGACACCTCAAAATAAATTTGAAGTATCTTATTCCCGCCATAATTGCCATTGTGCTGAATTTGGGCGCGCTTATTTGTATGTTAATTTTGGACGGACAAATCAAGCGGGTGGAAACAAATATCGCAAACACAAGAAGGCAAATCGAAGTAAACAGAAGAATACAGGACGAAATAAGAACGCTGACGGGAATTCAGCAAGAGATACAGGTAAAAGTAAACGCGCTTAAATCGATAGACGTAAATCGCGCCAAATGGGTGGACGTGCTTGAATTATACGCAAAAGTTCTCCCCTCAACAACGTGGATAACGAGTGCAGAAGAAGCAGATGGCAGAATGACGATTTCGGGAATGACCGAAGCGGTTTCGGAAGTAGGACAGTTTATGAACAGACTGTATGCGGCGCCAAACGTAGGCGGCGTTGATTTGGTAGAAATGAGAGACGCGGGCAGAGACGGACAACTGAAAAGTTTCACGCTTCGGCATACTCTCGTAAACACAAACCAAAATGAAAATAAATAGAGGGCGAGGCAAAATATGGCAACAAATATAAATATTGATTTCAGCGACAGAAAAACGCAGATTATAGCCGCGATACTCGCCGTCGGCATAATTGGCGCAGGGCTTCTTGTCTATTTTAAAATTATGCCGAGAATGGAAAATTTAAGAAATCTTAACGCTCGTTCTGCACAACTTACTCAAGAATTGGACAGAATTTTGGAGTTAAGACCACAGTTAGACAGAATGCGGATTGAGGTTGCCCAATTACAGCAGGAAATGGACTCGCTTGAAGCGCTTTTCCCGACAGAACCCGATGTTGCAGGACTTATAACGAGTATATCGAGAGTTGCGAGAAGTCAGAATATAGCGGTTATGAATTTCAGACCACTTGAAAGAATTTCGCGGGAATATTTCACCGAAAACCTTTATGAAATGTCGCTTTTGGGTTCGTTCCACAGAATAGGAAATTTTTTCGCACAGGTAGCAAATTTCGATATGATTGTAAATATAGACCGAGTAAGTTTAAGAGCGAGTTCGGTGCTTATGAACGATTTGCAAGCATTCGATAATTATCGGGGCAACAAAACAAGCGACGAAATGATACGAAGCGTTTTGGTCAATTTCAGAATGACTACATACACATCTTTACAGGGGGCGCAACAATGAAAATAATTATTTCTGCAATATTGCTTTGCGGCGTCGCGGTTTGGGCGAACACGGTTTCGTATATCGGATTGGTATCGGGGCAACTCGGGCATATCATAAATGTCGAGACAAGAGCCGCCGATATGGAGATTTCGTATGAGAGTAAAGACGGAAATTTGCTTATAAGAATAAAATCGCCTAATTTCACGAGGCAAACAAATTTGACGGGATTAAGAAACCTCGACAACAGTTTTCCTATGTCTGCAATGGCAAGCAGAGTAGAAGACGGTGAAGTCCAAATTTTGCTTCAGAATTTCAGAGCGAATGCAAGCGATATGCAAAGCAGACAAAACGAAAACGGAATATTGTTCCTTTTACCGAGCGCCGCAGGAATTGCTCAAATAGCCGAAACTGCCGAAAGACAGAGAATTCGCCTTGCTGTTTCCGGAAACACTGTAAATCTGAGAGCAAGACCTTCAACAACCGCTCAGGTTGTCGCAAGAAAACGACGTGGCGACGAAATTTCGGCAACGCGTAAAGAGCAAGACTGGTACGCCGTCGAGCTCGAAAACGGAACCACGGCTTGGATACACGAAAGCGTAGTGGCAAACGGCGCTGTTTTTGCGGCGCAACAAGGAATTGCCGCTACCGCCCCCACTCCGACGCGCGGAGCAACAGACGAAGTTGTCGTAGGCGATGTAATAGTTCCGGTGCAAGACGCAACAGTGCTTACTCCGCGTCCATTGGTTATAGATACAGCGATTGTTGCCGAAACGGCAACGCAAGTCCAAGAAGGGCAAACGCCTCCTTCCGCACCAAGAACGGTACACACATACAGTCGAAGAGGCAGAGACCCGTTCTTACCGCTTGACAGGTCGCACTTTTTGCGCGAAGGTCTCCCCCACTTGAACAATATGACCCTTGTGGGAATTTTGTATGACGCATCAGGCGGATTGGCGCTTTTTGAAGAAAGAATAGGAAGCGAGATTACCGCGTTCTCTATGAAAATAGGCGACCCTGTGGTAAGTGGTAAATTGTTGAGAATAGAAGACGGAAAAGCTATTTTCCTTTTGCGGGAAGCGAATTTCTCATACACGGTTATAAAAGAATTGAACGTTAATTAAAGGTGGTATATATGAAAAGGAATTTTGTAAACAAAATCATCTTGGCGGGATTATTGCTGATTCCGATGTGTTTGTTCGCTACACAGCGATTGCCAAGCGGAACAAATGACAGAGTATTTGAAAGATGGGAGTGGAATAATGCCACACTCAGTTCAATCGCGACGCAACTTTCGACTGTAAGCGGAGTTGACATTGTGGTCGATAACACTATCGCTAACGAAAGAATACGCCTCTCGCTTCGCAACAGAACGTGGCAGGAAGTTCTTGCTATATTGTGTCAGATAAACGGTTGGGCATACATCGTATCGGACAACCATATTTTTGTAGCAACCGCTACCGACGCAAACGAACAACTAATTCGCGAAGAAACAGTGCGCCGCAACTTAGAGGCGATAGAAACCTTGGAAGTATTAACGATACGCCTGCGCAACACCACCGCCGACGAAATGGAAAGAGCCGTTCGCGCAGTCCTTTCGCAAAGAGGTCGCGTTTCGGCGATTACTCACACCAATTCTTTGGTCGTTCACGAACTCTCTCGGAATGTCAATACCGTTATGGATTTTATTGACGAAATGGACAGAGAAATGATGCAGATTTCAATTTCCGCAAAAATCGTCGAAATTTCTTCGAGAGTACGTAATAATATGGGTGTTCAATGGAGTTTCTTCGGTGTCGGCGGAAACACAGTTTCGGGCGATATTCATCATATGACGCCTATTGCGGGCGCTCTTCAGAGTGCGACATTCGGAATACTTAACGAAGTCGATTTCAACATAACGATGGAATATTTGTTTACAAGAGAAAACAGCGAAGTTGTTGCAGAGCCGCAAATAACGACCTTGGAAAACAGAGAGGCGAGAATTTTTATGGGTAGTCAAATCCCCGTAACCCGTCTTGACATCTCAGGAAACGACATAGTTGAAATGCTTAACGCAGGTACGGAATTGATTGTCACACCGACCATTACAGGACAAGGCGACATAAAAATGGCGCTCAACCCAATCAAAAGGTCATACAGTATGTCAGCGGACGGACCAGTTATCACCGAGCAGAGCGCACAGACAAACGTAGTTGTTCGTGATGGCGAAACAATCGTTATCGCAGGTCTTACAGACGACGATAACCAGCAAACCGCAAGAGGAATACCGCTTTTGATGGATATTCCGATTTTAGGTCGTCTTTTCAGAAGCACGGAAAGCGACGTAAGAAGACGAGACCTCGTTATTTTTGTGACACCGCATATTATCAAAAGAACGCGTTTGGATTTGATTGAATACCAAAGAGAAACATCACCAAACAATACAGCGCAGGTAATCAGACCCGAGCCGTTGCCCGCAGAATGGAGATAATGTGTCAATAAAAGTTATGATAAACGGCTTGCCGGGAAATGTGGCAAAAGAAGTGGCGCAAGCCGTTATAGCGCGAGGGCTTGAACTTATCCCCTACTCGCTGACAGGCGCGCAGATAAGCGAAAAAGAGATAGAAATCGGCAAAAGCAAGATAAAATTACTGAAACCCGACGAAAAAGAAAGCGCTATTGAAAAAATAAAAAGCGAGTTCGGCGAATTTATCACAGTCGATTACACGCACCCGACAGCGGTAAATTCAAACGCCGAGTTTTACATCGCGCACAATTTACCTTTTGTTATGGGAACAACGGGTGGCGACAGAGTAAAACTTTTCGACGACATCAAAAACGCCAAACTTTCCTGTGTAATCGCGCCGAATATGGCAAAGCAGATAGTCGCGCTTCAGTTTATGCTTGAACAAATGCAGAAAAACTTTCCCGATTTATACAAAAATTACACATTGTCGTGTAAGGAAAGCCACCAAAAAACCAAAGCGGATACTTCTGGAACCGCCAAAGCAATCGTTGATACTTTCAACAAAACGGGAATTAAACCGATTACATACGACGACATACAACAAGTCCGCGACGAGCGCGAGCAAATGGAATTCGGCGTACCTGAAAAATATCTCGGCGGACACGCGTTCCATACCTATCGTTTGGAAAGCGAAGACAAAACCGTCGCGTTTGAATTCCGCCACAACGTCTGCGGCAGAAGCATTTACGCCGACGGAACAGTTGACGCGATAATCTTTTTGGCGAAAAACCTGAAACCAAAAGGCGAAGGCACTTGCTTTTCTATGATTGACGTCCTGAAATCAGGCGCGATGTAAATAAAATTTATTTTGAAAAAACACACAAAATGTAGGGGCAAAAAATCTTTTGCCCTTATTTTTTATTCTGCAATAACAAAAAAAACCGAACTTTTTTAAGTTCGGTTTTTTTTAGGGATGGGATTTAAAAGGAGACACTAATTTACGATTCTAATAGGGCAGACATTCTGCTTGGTTGCAAACCGCCCTGTGCTTCCAATGCTAAACCCGGCTCCTGCATAATTTTGCCGAGAAGCATTGATACTACGCTGTCCGCATAATTCTTGTCAAAAATGTCAAGTGGTGCTGCGGCAGTTTTACCTGTATTAACTTCTACTCTGTCTTTCGCTTTAGGCGAATTTTGTGTTTTCGCTTCCTGCTCCGACACGTCTTTGCGCAGACTTTTCAAATAATCGGAGTACTCTGACCCGACTGTCTGCATATTGTTGATAACGCCGTTCATAATGAATCCCTTCGTTAAAGTTTTGTTCCATACATTTCATCACATTTATCTATGCAAAATGCGTGCCAACACTGTTTTTAGCCGCCAAAAACGCAATTACCATCCATATTTTGCTGAAAATGCAAATTTTTTTCTTAACAAATAGGGAAAATATTGCCAATTCGACAATTTTTCTTGACAAACGGATGTGGAATATCTTATTTTATTGGCACTGAGTAAAATTGTTATTACTTTTAATTGAAAGAGGTATCTTTATGGCTTACAAAATCACAGAAGATTGCTTGGCGTGCGGCGCTTGCGTTCCCGAATGCCCGACAAACGCAATCGTAGAATCAGGTTCAACATACGTAATTAACGCGGATGATTGCACTGATTGCGGTGTGTGCGTAGATTCTTGCCCTGCAGACGCAATCAAAGCATAAGTTTTTTGATTTGCCCTAGAAAACAAAAAAGGCGCTGAATTTCTTCAACGCCTTTTTTTATAAAGATTATTTTTTCTTCTTCTTTTTGTCGATTGCATTTTGCAACAAATTTGCAAACTCGCTCGCTCCGTCTTCGCCGCCTGTTTTTGCTGTATCGTAAGTTAAAGGTGCGCCACCGCCTTTTGAAGACGATTTGTCCGTTCTTTCCCTTTTCTTTTTCGGCTGGTCGGAAATTTTCTGCATAGGCGCAAGCTCTACCTCGCCAAAAGAAAGCACTATTTTTCTTTCTTCGGTATCAATATACTGAACTACGACTTCAACCTCTTCGCCTTTTTTCCAAAGTTTGTCCTTTTTGCCTTTTTCGCCCGCAATGCGCGCCTTATTCAAAAGTCCTGTAATTCCTGCTTCAATATCTATAAAATAGCCGTACTCTTTTTCATCGGCAACGGTGCCTTTTACGGTCATTCCGTCTTGATATTTGCTCGTAATATTAGTCCAAGGGTCGCTGTTTTCGTCTTTGAGCGACAAATCTACTCGGCGTTTTTCAAGGTCGATATTTATAATTTTCGCATTAACTTCATCACCTTTTTTAACGATGTCCGAGATTTTCTTGAATTTTTCCCAGCTCAAATCTTCCGTTCTGATAAGCGCTTCAATTCCCTCTTTCAAACAAACAAATGCACCGTTATTACCCGTGCGCGACACAATGCCGCTGATTTTTTGTCCGACTTTTAATTGACTGCCGAGGTCTTTCCACGGGTCGTTGCCCACCTGTTTGAGAGAAAGTTTTACTTTTGTAGCGGTAAGCGGGTCTTTGCGCTCAACGGAAATCACTTTGAAAGTGTAGTCTTTACCGACTTCAACAACATCTCTGACATTTGCGGCACGCGTCCAAGAAAGTTCTGAAATATGCACCAAACCTTCTACTCCATCCAAATCAACAAAAGCGCCGGTCTCTTCTTTTTTGCTTTTATCCATAAGAATGCCGGAAACTGTGCCGCTGATTGTGCCGCCGCCTTTTACGATTGCTTCTATTTCGGCAACTCTTCCTTCAACATCGCCTGCAACAAGCGGAATTCTTGAAAGGATAACATTTGTACCTTTCTCAATTCCTGTTATAACAAATTCATAATTTTCTTTAAGGTATGAGTTCAAATCTTCAGGCTTCAATTTTTTCGTATCAAGTTGCGAAATAGGGCAAAATGCGTCGTGTCCGAGAACTTTAACTTTCAAACCGCCTCTGCTTACTCCCGTAACTGTTCCCGAAACAACGGTTTTGTTTTCCGCCATCTCCCGAAGTTGAGCTTTAGGCGCTTTTCCTGATTTGGATTTTTTCTCGTCGCTTGACGCCGAACCTTCTTCTTTTTTTTCTGCTTCTTTCTTAATCGCCTGCGAATCGAGTTTTTTAATTTCCGCCATCTGCTCTTCTTGTGCAGAAGTCAGTTCCTCTTTTTTTGAAACCGCTTTTCCGTCACTCATACCATCTCCTCTTCTGACCGCTTTGGGTCTTTTTTTATTTTTAGTGTTTTATTTTCTTTTAAAAACCTTGCAAACCGCAACAACGACTACAAACAGGCATAAGCCCTTTGGCAAGTTGTCTGCGGAATTCCTTATATTTTTCGCCGTTCCAAATTTCGTAAAACGGCTGTTCGTTTATATTGCCCACGGTATAATCCTGATAATCGCGGCAAGGTGTAACACGACCGTCGGGCGACACTTCTACAACGTGATATATGCTTTGACATTTGTCGTAGCCGCAAGTCCAAGTATGGTCGTTATAGTATCGTTCGATGTCTTCTTTTTCGTAAATATCGGGCAATATCTGCGGAACGCTCTCACGCCCTTTGGATATTTTCATAACTTCTTTTATTTGCTTTGATGTTATTTCCGCATCAACGTCATTAAAGCAAGATTTCAGATAGCCGCGGTGCGCAGTCGGAACTTCGCCGAAACATTTTTTATAGACAGTTTCGTATTCTTTCGCGCGTTCCTCGGTAATATACCAACCGTAATAATAAGGGTGAAGCTGGGTTTTATCCATAACCAAACGGTGAATATCCGCCAAATGTTCGTAGTTCAAATTTGAAACAACCGTAATCGGCACCACCATAGGATATTTCAGTTTTTTGCGTTTTTTGATTTCATCGACTTTATTTATAACGCCCATAATTTTCTCGAAGTTGTCCGAGCCGACACCCTCGCCGCCTGCAGGAGCGCGCATTTTGTTTTGCGATGCGCTGTCCCAGCCGTCGAGCGACAAAAAGAGTATCATAAGTGCGCCAGTGTCTATCAATTCTTCCAAAATCGGCTCGAGCGCCTGTGCGTTGCTGACAATAGAGCCGTAAAGTTTATTTTTTCCGAGTTCTTGAAAAAGCGGCACAAGCGGCTTCCACAAAGTCGGCTCTCCCCCCCAAATGTAGTAGGTCGGGCAGTCGTGTTTTGTGTCGGCTATAAGTTTTTTGACGACCTCAAAGTCGAGTTGGTCTAATTTATGTCCTGCTTTTACTTTTTCGCGAAGGTGTCCGTTTTCACCCCATTGTCCGCAACTTGCGCAACGCAAATTACACGCTTCATTTACCCTCAGCGAAATTTGGCTTATCGGAACGTCTTTGTTCGGGTCGTATTTTTTGAAATAACGGCGCCACATCGAACGAAGCAATTTAGCTCTGCTTAAATCTTCCAAAAGACACGGAATAAGGTGTTTTGTTATGAACGGCAACGGAAGTCCCGCTTTACCTTTAACACTCGACATTTTTTCTCCAACACTTTTTTTATACTTTTGAGGAGGAAAAATACTATATGCCAAAGCAAAATAGCGATTTTTTAAGAATTTTTTCGTATTTTTTATTGAAACTTGTTTTTTAGCGCCTCAACTTCTGCCTGCGACAACTCTCTAATCTTTCCGTAAGGCAAATCTCCGAGTTTAACGCTTGCAAAAGACAGGCGTTTCAGTTGAATTACCTTTTCTCCGAGCGCTTCAAAAATTCGGCGTACCTGCCGATTTTTCCCCTCGCACAAATCCATTTCATAGCAAAATTTGTCGCCGTCGCGAAACTTAAATCTTACTGCCGCCGCTTTCAGATTTTCACCCTCCGACACAACGCCTGTTTCAACAATTTTCTTCATTTCCGCAATGCCCAATTCCCTGCCGATTTTTACAAAATACACTTTTTTAACCTGAAATTTCGGGTGAGTTAGCGTAAACGCCAAATCTCCGTCGTTTGTTAAAAGAAGCAGTCCTTCGGAATTAAAATCGAGCCGACCGACGTATTTCAGCGCCTCATAATTTTCGACATTCAGTTTTTTCAGCGCGTCGTAAATAGTCGCCCGCCCGTTTTCGTCGCTTCTGCTTACAATGGCGCCTTTGGTTTTATGATAGGCGTAATATCTTTTCTGCAAATCAGACAAAATCTTTTTTCCATCAAGCAGAATTTCGTCAGTATCCTTATCGACCTGTGCGCCGATTTGCGCAACCTCACCGTTAATTAAAACCTTGCCCGACAAAATAACTTCGTCGCACTGTCTTCGAGAGCCGACCCCGCATTCGGCGAGGTATCTGTTTATTCGTATTTTCATTATTTTTGCTTCCTTTTGACAGGAAAATACATTTTGCGCCACACAAAACACTCAAAAAATCAACTATTTTTTTGTTCATCCTCAAATTGTGCATTTAACAAAACGCCGTAAAAGAAAATGCTCATTCAGTGTTTTTGAAATTCCTTGACTTAAACGTTTAATAAAACTTAATTTATTCCCGAAAAGAAACCCAAAAATGCTTTTTGAACTTATTTTAAAGGAGTTATATTTATGAAAAAGTTATTTGTGCCACTGTTTGCGATGCTTTTATTGCTTGGCTGCGCCTCTACCGACACCCCAACCGTTGAGTACGCGACCATTCATTTCAGTTTTGTGCCCGATGTCGATTTGGGGGCGGGAACGGTAAGTTTTAGCGCAGGCGGCGCTACTTGGACAATAGATACGGCGCACGTATCATTCGGCGATATAGGTATTCACTGGGAAGAAGATTGGGCGCCGAGAAGCGCGCAAAGACAACCGCGCCACGATACGGGCGGAAGACCTGCCGCGCTAATCGGCGACGGCAAGCATTTCGCCATTGATTTATTGAAAGAACAATACGTCGGATTTTCAATGCCGCTTCCGGGAGTATTCAGCCACATTCATAAGACTGCGCATAATGTAAATAGTTTAAGCGGAACAGGGCAAAACATTGTTGGAATAGCAACCCCTCCTTTCTCCGAAACTCTCGGCGAAGGATTTACGTTTTATTTTGCAGGTAAAGTAAACAACGGCGCGGTCGAACGTAATTTTGTGCTCCGCACTCGCGTTGCTTTTGGCGAAAACGATTTGGACGATACTATGTTTCGCCTACCGGTTCAGGCTGATGAAGTCTGGGATTTCAAATTATCGCCGAGATTTGCGCATTGGTTTGGCGGAATAGAAGTTGGCGCGCTTACAGCTGACGGCAATAATATAAGAATAGACGGCTCAAACAATACCGCTCAACTTACTCGCTTTAT
Organism: Chitinivibrionia bacterium; assembly: GCA_009779925.1. Classification (NCBI taxonomy): domain Bacteria; kingdom Pseudomonadati; phylum Fibrobacterota; class Chitinivibrionia; species Chitinivibrionia bacterium. The sequence goes on along the minus strand of WRAZ01000013.1, from coordinate 18,327 downwards.
AAGCAGATTTGGCGGAACTAATTCAATGGACCTTATAACTATCAAAAGATAGTAAACGGCGAAACATGAAAAACGGCAAAAAAATAATAGTAATATCTGTTTTGTCTGCAGTAGCTTTGTTTGCGCAAGACCAAGAGACGGCGGAAACCGCGCCCGTCGAAACGCTTGATATGGGAGTAATGCTTGTGCAAGAAGCCCACGCTCAACTCACGCAACCAAGCGACAGAGTTGCAATAGTCGATACTATTACGCGCGCGCAAATCGAAAGGTCTATGAACACAAACCTCTTGGATTTACTCGGTACAATGCCGGGCGTCCAAAAGAAAATCGATTGCTCCGTCTGCAAAACCGCGCACATTCGACTTTTGGGATTGGGAAGCGGATATTCGCAAATTCTTATTAACGGTTTGCCTGTTTTTTCGGGTTTGGGAAATATTTACGGAATAGAGCAAATCCCGCTCGTAAATATCGAAAATATATTGGTAATGCGCGGAGCGTCAAGCGTCAGACACGGAAACAGCGCAATCGCAGGGGTGGTCGATATTATCCAAAGACCAATTCCGCGTGAAACGCAAACGTATTTCCGAGCAATGTACTCAAATTTTAACGAACAGTATTACGACGCATTTTTCTCTAAATTTATCGACGAAACAAAAACGGGCGTAGAAGTTGCGCTGAATTACACCTCCGCCCCGCGCATAAACACGGACGGCATAGCCATAGACAAACTCGGAACGCTTATGGATAATTCGCCTGAATTTGACCGCGTGGCAATTTCTATGCGGCTCACTCAAGAAGTTGGGCAAAACACCCAACTCAACGCAAACGCGCAAGTTTCGTTTGAAGACAGATTTGGCGGAACAAGCAACTCGGATCGCAGATGGATAGGCGTATTTCAGCCCGAAAGCAGTTTTGTCGATAATCAGGGAAACCATAGACATCGACCGATAATTTATCAGGAATACGCACGAACACGGCGCGTAAATTACGGTGTTGGCTCCAAAACCCAAATTACGCCGAGCATAATTCCCGCGCAAAGCATAGTTAACGAAAACCGCGTAAATTTCATTCAGCATTACCAAGAAAGTTGGTATGGATTTTTAACCTTGGAAGCGTTGCAAAATATGGTTTTCGGGGTCTCGGATTTCACGTTTAACTTCGACAGAAATCAACTGCTTGCAGGCGTGAGTTTTACTTATGACCAATTTGAAGACAACCGCTCGCTCGGAACGCATCTTTATACAATTCCCGCCGTTTATTTGCAAAACACTTTTTTAATAAACGATTACTGGGATTTTTCCGCAGGCGCGCGCTACGATTTTCACAATGTTCACGGAAGCATATTCTCGCCGCGATTTGCAGTAAATTTCAGCCCCGACCACCACTGGAATTTTATGGCGACCGCAGGAAAAGGTTTCAGAACGTTTAATTTATTCTCCGAAAATCACGCGGCTATTACGAGCGCGCTCTATATTGTGGACTCGACTTCCGTTGCAAATCTTCGTCCTGAAACCGCTTGGTCGGTAGCGCTAAATGCCCGTTGGTCGCAATTTTGGTTGCTAAATTTGGGAATGGCGACCGAAATAACGGTATTCCAAGCAATGATTTCGGATTATATTCAGCCGTATTATTCCAGATTTACGACGGGCGGACGGCAAATCGTGTCTTACCAAAATCTTGACGGCACGGCTATAACGCGCGGCGTAGAAGGTTTGGTAAGATTTATACTTCCGCGCGGATTTACCGTTGACGCAGGCACAAATTTCACGGATTTCGACTCGCGCAATCAAACATCGTCTTATTTTGCCTATTATTCGCCGCGCGTATCTGCGCTAAGTAGAGTGCTTTGGGAGCCGCGAAGAACGGGGCTTGCACTGTCGGCGGACTGGAATTACACGGGAAGCCAACGCTTAAGAGAAGTTCGCTTCGGCACAAACGTAGTGCTTCCCCAAAGGCACAGCGAGCCGTTTTCGGTATTTAACGCGCAAATTGACAAAACCTTAGGCAGATGGACTTTCAGCGCTTCGTGTCAAAATATCGGCGATTTTTATCAGCAGAGTATAGAGCCCGTTTTTCATCACGAGGGTGATTTTTATTTATCGACTTCTGTTTGGGCTCCCGTCAGAGGGAGAACTTTTTGGTTTGGAATACGTTTTAACGGATAATTTTTGTATTTTTTTTATGTTTTTTTATTTAAAGGAGGTTCCTTAAATGGAATTTTTGAAAGAAAGGTTAGCGGTTTCCTTGAAAATCGCAATGGCGATGATGCTGATGTTCTTCTTGTTCGGTTGTTCTGACGACGAAAAAGAAGACAAAAAAACAGGAGAAATTGTTTCAATTTTGTTCTGGAATAACACTACCGACCTTGGCGCGCCAGCGGCGCCCGCTACTATCAGAGCAGAAGTCGGCAGCAGAATAATTTTGCCGGTTTCCGGTTCGCGCGGACCTGCCACACCCGGAGCCAATGCCACACGAGCGCAAATAGAGGCATTTGAAAACTTCGGCTGGCGTTTTGATGGTTGGTTTAACCAAGCAGGCAACCGTGTAGGCGGAGCAAACGACACCCTTGTAATAACAGCAGCCGACACATTAAGTCCAAGATGGCTTCCCATAAACGCCGATAGAAGAGCAACCATAACTTTCAACGCGAATACTCCCGCAGGAACATTCCAAGGACGAGCTCCCGCTCAAATGACTGTAATCAGCCGGGCAGGAGCACCTGCAGTACCTGCGGCGCAAATGATTAACGCTTCCGTTCTTGCCGTAAGCAGCGGCACGCGTTTTAATCGCACACAACAGGGTTTCTCTATTACGGAATGGAGCCTTACTCCCACAATAGCGCCAAACGCAGAACGCGGAGTGGACTTCTGGAACATTCGCGACACAATTCCCGTGGAAGGCGATATGACTCTTTACGCAATTTGGACGGACTGGAGACAATCAACAGGAAACATTTTAATTTCGTGGTACGTCGGCGGACCGATAGTAAACGGAGTAAATGCGCTTCAATCTCCCATAGCAATACCCGGTAATCCGTTCACCGCAACCATAGACGAAGCATACATTTTGGTAAGATACCCATATATGGAATCGGGACACTGGGCAGGCGTTAATGTAGAAACAGGAAGAACGCTAAGGCACGCTTCGGGTTCAATAGAACTTTGGCCCAACCTCGACGTTAATTCACGCGATATTACTCACCCTGTTGCAGGCGCTTTCGCAGTTAATTTGCGCACAGACGATTTCCAATACCTTGGAACTGCCGACAGAACCACAAACGCAATTGTTGCGGCAGAACGCTTGAAGCTCGGAACAAATGCCGCAGGAAACCCGCTTACGGACGCAGAAAGAACACAGTTGCAATTAGTTGCGGCAGAACGTCTTGAAGGCGGAGAGCACGGCTCGCCTTGGATGAGAGTATTTTGGCCCGGCGCATACGAGCACCCACGTGGTGTTCCCAGCACGCCAAACGACAGCGTTGCAGGATATAGTCGTAGCCAAAACGCTAACAATTGGTGGAATCGCGTAGTTATAGATATGTCCCAAGACGGTTCGCTAGATAACACCGCCCCTGCAATAGACAGACTGCGCAACGCAGGACACGACGGTTTGGGCGCAGGATATTTACTTAGTGGAAGATTAACCGTCGGCACAGATAACTTCTCATTTGAAGTTTTGGGTCGTTGGTGGGGAACTGTGAACAGACCTACAGGTCCCAACGAAACGAACGAATCTCATACGGGATACTTCGACAGCCAACAACACGCTCGTCCTGTTTGGTCGCAATACTGGGTAGCGGCAGGCGAAACGCTTCATTTCCGTCGCAGAGCGCAAGTTCACAGATGGTTAAACGAAGTTCTTGCATTCTACAGAATACATTATGACTTTGCATACTTGGCGCAAAGAAGTTATGATCTCGGACTTACAGATGTTGTAGGACGCATCATTTTCAGTCGTGAATTGGTTATTGCACACGTTGGAAGCGGAACTGCAGATAACCCTGAATTTCCTGCATACGTTCCGACAAGAGGAACGCTTCCGGCAAGAAGAACGCTTTGGGATGAAATACACGGTTCAATCATAATGAACGCTGCAAACTGGGATTTCGATGCTACAACGATTGCCCCGGCAGCAAACTAATTCGGATTTTTAAGAGAGTGAGGGAAATTCCCCCGCTCTCTATTGTGAAAGAGCAGGCGCAAATACTATTTTTGCCCTGCTCAATTTAACAAAAGGAAGAAAAAGCGTTTTGGACTTAGAAATGGAAAAGAAAACATTAGCGGTAAATTTCGCATTAGCGACAATATTTCATATTGCCGCCTTTGCTTTTTTAGCGTTTATTTTCGCAAAATCAACTCCATTCCCCGAAATCGACAAATCCGTAATTACAGTAATGCTTGTAAGTCCGCAACCCGCAACGCAACAAACGCCCCCCCCGCAACCACAACAAACCCCGCCCACGCCAAGAGAACAGCAACCAAGACAAGAGCGCATAACAGACCCCGAGGCATTTACCCCGAGGCAAGAAGAAATCGAAATTACCGAAACCGAAATTTTGGAAGAAATATCCGAACACACGCAAGAAAGTAGCGAAACAAGCGAAATTTTTGTAGAAACGGGCGAAATATCAAGCAACACGGACGAAGTCGCTTTTTCTCAAACAAGAGAGGAAACCGTCGTCCAATTTACCGAAGCGCCAAGGGCGATTTTTATGCCGCAAGTTCCCTATCCCAGAGCCGCAAGAGCCGCAAATATCACAGGAACAGCCGAAATCGCCTATATAATAGATGTGGTAGGGCGCGTGCGTTCGGTAGAAATACTGTCTATGCCTCCCCACCCCTCGTTTGAGGCAACAATAAGAAGAACTGTTATGTCGTGGCGCTTTACTCCCGCCAAAAAAGACGGCGTTCCCGTTCAGATAAGGGCTACTCAGACAATTGTGTTTGAGTTGCAGGGGTGAGTTGTCAGGGACGTTTTTTATCTCTTTCTTGCGAGTTTAGTTGTTTCTTCCTCTATAAATTGAATGAAGCAAAAATTATCTGGACTTATGACGATTGTTTATTCTGTCTTTATTCTTGTGTAAATAAATTCCTGTCGGCACCAAAATTGCCGCAAACCCCAAAGTCGTAAAAACTCCGATTCTGATATTTGAACGCTGTTCAGCTGTTCTTCCTGTGCGGCTAACAGGTGTTTGCCTAACGTGAGGCGACCACGTTTCTTGGATTTTAACATTGTGGTTTGTGTTTCTTGTTTCTTCTCGAACAAACAAACTGCTTCTGACGTAAACAGTTTGTTCGTTTCCAAAATTATCGATTATTGTTCTCTGTTCAAAGATTTCTTGGCTGGTGTTTTTTCTTGTGTTAATATCAAAATCCGACTTTCTCGCTCTTCTCTCGCGTTCTCTGTTTGAAGCAAAAAAAGTGCCAACCCTATTGCACAAGGGCTGGGCACTGTCTTTTTCGCTAATTTCTATAACTTGCTCTAAAGATTCCCAAAATGATTTGTGAATTCCTCTTCTAAAAATCGTTGTAGCGGTATTCTAAATTCAATAAGGCACGATTCATCTCGTATCATCGTCCCTATAATAATTGTATTAGCAGTTTCCCTTGTTCTAGGGAAGCCGCCTGTTCTAACAAAACTATTAAAGGATTCTATAACATACGAACGATACATACTTCCAAAGCTAGCGAGAGTTGCTAATGCTCGATGTTGATTATCATATTCAGAGCTTTCTGTTTGAATTAACTGTCTCAATGAATCTGGAGATAACCTAAAAGTATTAGCGTCAATTCTAACATTCCTAGACCAAGAACGCACTGTATCCAATGCCACAATAAACGTTTCACTACACATACTAGGCAGTAGCAAAATCCGCACTTGCTCTGCTCGTTGTTCTGCCGCTATACGCGCCCTTTCTTGTTCTTCACGCCTTTGTCCTTCCTCTTGCTCTTGCATTAACTGTCTTTCAACAGGAGTCATCAAACTCCTTGCGGCGGTCAAATCTCTTCCAAGCCTCTCAACTCTTGCTTGAAAGGCAGTTGCGTTTATTATACCGTTATTTGCCGCCATTTGCGCCGCAGGGAAAAACTCTTGATATTGGAATACCACCTCACGCCTTTTTTCTCTGTCGTTTGGAAGGTTTTCAAGCCTTCTAATCTGCGCAAACATATTATTGCGACGATTAACAGAAGGTGTATCGTGTGCAGGCATATCTTGTGTAGTTTCTCTGAAAAAATTTATCATAAGTTCTACAAACCTTCGTTCATACGCGCTAAGCGCCTGAGCAAACACACTCCCCGCTACAACCAATACCGCCATCATTGCGGCAACTACCAATCTTTTCATAAAAACACACCTTTCCACCGTTTCTAACGGCAAGTTAATTAAAGTTAAGCAAAAACAGCGGGAAAGGCTGTTCTGCCAAAATTCATGTTTCTTGCGATAAAAGATGAATATGTACCTGTACTTTAATTGTACCGAAAAGCCTCCGACAAAACAGCCCAAAAGTGTTTTGATGACTTTTCGATAAAAAGAAATTTTTCAAAGAACAGATACAAAGCCAAGAACTAAATCTCGACGATTTATCTTTTATCGCACCCATAAAATAATTTTTGCGTGCACCGAATTGTAAAAAAAACATTGAATTGTTGTTTTTTTCACGCACATTATACTGTGCAAGTACTATATTAACAGTGCAAAAGTGGTAATTAAATAGAACATATAAAAAAGGAGTATCTATTAATGACAAAACATTCAAGTTGGCTTATTCCTTGTAAAGATTGGTTTTTAGTTGATATAGCCTTTGAAAAAGTGCAAAAATTAGAATGGGCACAAAATAGGTTTTTGCTGGGTATGAAAGAAGGAGATATTGTTTATATTTATAAAACAAAACCATATTCAGAAATTAAATATAAAGCTATAATTACAAAAGTAAAAATTAAATATTCAGATTTACAATTTAATGATAGTGAATTTATAATAAAAAAAAGAAATTACAAAGAAAAAGATTTATTTTTTGAGTTTGAATTTTGTAATGATTTACCTCAAAAGAAAATAACTTTTAAAATGTTAGAAGATTGGGGTTTTTCAATTCCTCAATCTAAAAAATTACCCAATACTGTCGCAGAAAAAATTGCAAATGCTTTTGCATTTGATTTGTTGGACAATGATGATAATCAAATTCAAGAAAAAATAAATTTAGCTGAACCTGCAACTACACAACAAGCAGAAAATTCTTCAAAAAGAACTCTTGATATTGTGGGAAATAAAAATAGTGAAGCCGTTCAAAGAGATATAAAATATTCTAAATATGTTTTGAAAGAGGCAAATTACGTCTGTCAAATAAAAAGTTCTCATACAACATTTTTAACTAACCTCGGCTTTCAATACATGGAAGGGCACCATTTGATACCTTGTACGGTGAAAAATGCTAAAGATTTTGAAAAAAAATACAATGTAAATATAGATTGTGTAGAAAACATAGTATGTATTTGTCCTACCTGCCATAGAGCAGTACACTTTGGAGATTCTGAAGTAAAAAAAATGTTAGTAAAAGAAATGTTTAGCCAACATAAAGAAATTTTGAAGAATATAGGAATTGATATAACTGAAGACGAATTGCTAAAATTGTATATATAGGACTTCGCCCAAGATACCCTATTAGGGAGCGTAATACCATACGCCGCCCCTGCGGTTTTCTAAAAATCTCTCGCCGAACTATCCGCCAAATACTCCCGAAGCGAGCTGTCGCCCCAAACAATATCGAGCGGCATATTTACGTATTCGTACTCGTAAGGCGGTGGGTTAAGTAAAAAATCGTCGGGCGAAGTCAGCGCGATTGATTTCAGTATCGCAACGCTTGTTTTCACGGGCTTAAATTTCGCCAAATCCGTAATGTGAATTTGAAAGCCTACGCAATCGTGTTTTTGCAAGGTTTTATCGTCGGTTTTTCCGCAAACTCGATTATCCGCTCCCGAATATTTGTTGAATGTCGGAGAAAAATCGTGTCGTCTCAGAATGCAACCGTCTATATTGAACGAATTAAATGTTTGCAGAAATTCCGCGGGCTTAATATACGGCGCGCCGAAAAACTCAAAGGGCTTGCAAGTTCCTCTTCCCTCCGAAACATTGGTGGTTTCGAGCAAAACCTGCCCGGGATATACAATCGCGGTATCGACGGTCGGCATATTCGGCGACGGAATTACCCAGGGAAGCCCCGTTTCTTCAAATTTCATATTTATGTCGTAGTTTTGCATTTCAACAACATTCAAATTAAGGTTTGGAAAAAATTCGTTCTTGAACATTTTGGCGATTTGTCCGATAGTTTTTTTGTGAGCCATTTTAATTTGCGCGCCGCCGACAAAACTGAAATATTTCGGTTGCAACACCGCGCCCTCTTCCTCAAAAAAGCCGATAGGATTAGGTCTGTCCAAAACAAGCATTTCTATCCCAAGTTTTTCGCAAACGCCCGCGCATTCTTTCATTGTCCAGATGTATGTGTAAGGTCTTGCGCCAACATCCTGCAAATCGACAATAAGACAATCGACCCCTGAAAGCATTTCGTCCGAGGGCGTGCGGGTTTGTCCGTAAAGCGAGTAAACGCTTGCGGTGTTTTTCGCCGATTTTTCATCACGGGGGGCGACCGTCGCCTCCCACTCTATCATATTATCCTGAGTTTGCCCGAAAAGTCCGTGTTGAGGACCGAAAATCGCTTTGATGTTCGCGCCTTTTTTCTGCAAAATGTCGATTATGTGATTAAGTTTTGCATCTACCGAAGCCGCGTGGCATAAAATTGCAATGTTTTTTTTGCCGATGTATTTGTCGATATTCGCCGACAGTTGCGCTAGTCCTGTGATTACCATATTCACTCCTTGCATATTTTTATTGTTTTATCAAAATCAGAAACAATCTTTTGAATTTTATTAAACTCATCATATTCAGCCTCTGCTTTTTCTTCTGCTTCTCCTTTTGAAATTTTGCCTTTACCATCCAAAATCTTGAATTTTCTGAATGATAAAAATTCATTTACGCTTTGTGCAAATTCTGCCATACTAAAGGCGTTTTCTTGCTCTATTACATCTTCAATATAGTCAAAATAACCGTTTACCGCTCTTTCCAAACGCCTGATTTCTGTTTCCGACAAATAGTTTTTCGCTATTTTAACATCTGATTTAAGAATTCGTCCTTCGGGTGCGTTTTTCCAAGTTGTAAGTCCCATATTTTCTTTGTTTCTGTCAGCTTTTGTGTAAATAATTTCCGCCGCCGTTTGTCCTGTAATGGCAAAATGGAATTTATTTTGCACCATTGCGTAAAAATCGTGGGTTGTTAAAGAATTTTTGTTGTAATCAATACTGCATTCGGCGAAAATATCCGTAATTTGTTGCCATATTCGCCGCTCGCTTGCACGAATGGAACGAACGCGCTCCAAAAGTTCGCGAAAATAATCTTTTCCGAAAGCGGTTTTGCCGAGTTTTAGGCGTTCGTCGTCAAGAATAAAGCCCTTGGTGATAAATTCTTTCAGTGTTTTGGTTGCCCAAATACGAAAAGCGGTTGCTTTTTTTGAATTAACGCGATAGCCGACAGCGATAATTGCATCGAGATTATAGAATTTAGATTCATTTGTTTGCGTTTTATCTGCTATTGCTCCGTGTTGAGTGGTATGTGCAAAAAATGCACTAACCACTTTTTCGTCAAGTTCTTCTTCTTCAAAGATATTCTTTAAGTGTCTTCCTATTGACGTTCTATCCACGTCAAACAACTGTCCCATTGCTTTTTGGGATAGCCATATTGTTTCGTCTTTTACGACAACATTAACATTCACATCTCCCTGCGGGGTGTTGTATATTAAAAATTGCATTTCTTTGTTCATTTATTCTCCGTTTTTAGCAAGAAAATACGTTTTGAGCGACGAGCGCCACCCTTTTTTCATTCCGCAAACGGGATTTCTTCGTGCAGGAAATACCATTGAACGTAATGCTCGCGCAGAACGCTTTCGAGATTGTTGTACATTTGCTGAATTGGGTTGTCGGATTTTGGGTCTATCGGCAGGAGTTTCATTTCGTAGTTTTTGCCGTGTCTTATCATAAATACGGTGAAAACGCTGACGTTGTCGCTTGCGAATTTCAGAAGTTTATCTAATCCTGCGCCGCCTAATACTTTTTTGTTGAAAAGATTTACGGGTTTTGAGTAAGGCGTTTCTTCGTCGAAAACTGAAAAGAGAACTTCTTTTTTACTTAAAACTTGCGCCATTGCCAAAGCGCCCTGCGAATTGGGTTTGCCGAGTTCTATAAAGTTTATTTTTGCGAAAAGTCCGCTCTTTTCCATATTGTCGGCAAAGGCGCGAATTCTGTCGGACAAGTTTTGCGTACTGAATTTAAGGACGGCGTTTGCGGGGACTTTCATAAGCGATATTGTCGGCGTTATACATTCCACGCCGCCGAAATGCGGGGTTGCTATAAGAACCGCCCCATCTTTAAGCGCGGTCTCTATTTGCGATTGAGCCTTGGAAAAATCTATCCGTTCTTTAATAAACTCGGCAAGTTGCGCGGGCGCTCCCGTAAGCGGGAAAATTTTTTCGGCGTAATGATAAACTATATTATCGCGCACTTCTTTTATTGTTGCTTCGTCGCTCGGCAAGCCGAAACTCGCCAAATTTTGTTTTATAGTTTCACTCTCCTCAACGTTTTGAGCGTAGTAAACATTTCCTGCCTCAAGCAAGATTTCTTTTGTTTCGTCAAACGATTTCCCTGCTATCTTTTGCAAGATTTCGGTTGACTGCAACGTTTTGCTTATTCCCATATATTTCCGCCTTTTTTTTGCTTTTTTTACGAAAAGATACTATATGTATATGCCCAAAAAGTATTTTTATGCGAATTTTTATATAAATTTGTGCAATTTTATACAAATTTTTTATGGAGGTCAGAAGTAATATATTGTTTAGAAGATATACTTTTCCGGGCGGAATTCACCCCCCACATAATAAAGATGCAACTCAAGGCTTGACTATCGAAAGATATCCTCTGCCGCAAAAAGTCATCATTCCGACTGTAATGCACATAGGAACTCCTGCAAAGGTAATCGTGAAAAAAGGCGATAAAGTTGCAAAAGGACAATGCCTTGCCGAAGCGGACGGACACGTTTCTTCTCCTGTATTTTCATCCGTTTCGGGTGTTGTCAATACTGTGGGAATTTTTCCGCACGCGTCAGGACAGTCGATTGCGGGAATAGAAATTTTAAGCGACGACCAAAACGAAGAGCATCGCTTTGAACCTATAAAAAACTGGAAAACTCAGGCGCCGCAAACCTTAATCGCAAGAATAAAGGACTGCGGAATTGTGGGAATGGGCGGTGCAGGGTTTCCTGCGCACGTAAAACTTTCGCCGCCGCCCGACAAAACTATAGACGCACTCATAATTAACGCCGCCGAATGCGAACCGTATCTTACAAACGACCATCGCCTTATGTTAGACCGTCAAGAGAAACTTCTTAACGGAACAAAAATATTTCAAAAAATATTAGGCGTACAAAAAGTCTTTATTGCAATAGAAAAAAACAAGCCAGAAGCGATTGCTTCGCTTAAGCGCTTAACTGCCCCAAACACGGAATTCCGTGATATAAAAGTCGTTGCACTCAGAACAAAATACCCGCAAGGCGGCGAAAAACAATTGGTTTATGCGGTTCTGAAACGAGAAATCCCGAGCGGTAAGCTAACTTCGGACGCAGGTTGCGTAGTGCAAAACGTGGCATCTACCGTAGCCGCTTACAACGCAGTAGTGCTGGGAATTCCGCTTACCGAAAGAATTATCACAATAACGGGCGACGGCGTAAAAAGACCGGGAAATTATCTTATTCCTGTAGGAACAAGCGTTCGTGAAATTTTAGAATATTGCCAAACCGACTTTACAAACACAAAAAAAGTTATTATGGGCGGTCCTATGATGGGCGTTTCGCTGTCATCGCTGGATGTTCCCGTTATGAAACAGACATCGGGACTTTTGGTTTTGAGCAAATCTTCTCCCGGAATGTGCGAAAACAACTGCATTAACTGCGGACTTTGCGTAAGTAAATGTCCTGCGCGGCTTGTTCCCTCGATACTTGCAAAATATTCCCGAAAACTTATGCTTGAACAGGCTATAGCAAACAACATCAGAGATTGTATGGAGTGCGGATGTTGCTCATATCTTTGCCCGTCAAAGGTAAACATTTTGCATAAAATTCGTTTTGCGAAAGACGCTATCATTCGCGAAAACGCTAAAAAATCATCAACCAAGCAGGGAAAATAAAATGACAGAGGTTAATTTACTACATATTTCGTCTTCGCCGCATATAAGAAACAGCCGCACGGTGCCAAAAATTATGCTCGACGTGATTATTGCGCTTATGCCTGCAATGGTTGGAGCAGTAATGTTTTTTGGGGTAAGAGCGCTTTTTATTACGCTCTTGGCAGTTGCCACCGCCGTAATAACCGAACATATTATATCGGTATTTATGATGAAAAGAAAAACTTCGATAGGCGATTTAAGCGCAGTTATTACGGGAATTCTTTTAGCGTTTAACCTGCCTGTTGCAATAAGTCCGCTTTTAGTTATTGTCGGAACGGTTTTTGCTATCGGCGTTGCAAAAATGGCATTCGGAGGTTTGGGGTGCAACTTCATAAACCCCGCGCTTGCAGGTCGCGCGTTTTTGATGGCGTCGTATCCTGCGGCTATGACAGGCAGCATTTTCGCACAAAATGTTTCGGGAGGATTTGTAAACATACATTTGTCGGGCTTTAAACTTGATACCGTATCAAGCGCCATAGCAATAGACGGAATTTCGGAGGCAACACCGCTTGCCGCGCTCAATATTTTGCAGAATGCAGGCATTAACCTGCAAGTTTTACAAGAAGCGCTCGTACCTCTATTTTGGGGAAATGTCGGCGGAACTATCGGTGAAACATCGGCTTTTGCTCTTCTTTTGGGCGGAATTTATTTGATATTAAGAAAAGTTATACACCCGATTGTACCTTTAATATATATAGGCGGCATATTTTTGATTTATTGGCTATTTTCGGGAAGCAACGCCAGCCTTTTCAACGCGACGGCGCTTACAATTCCGACTTTCCACATACTTTCGGGCGGAATATTTTTGGCGGCATTCTTTATGATTACCGATATGACAACCACACCGATAACCATAAAAGGGCAGGCGCTTTTTGCGGCGGGTTGCGCCGTTATAACAGTTCTCATACGCTCGTTCGGCGGCTATCCCGAGGGAGCGTCTTATGCAATTTTATTTATGAACTTGCTGACCCCGCTCATAGACAGATACGTCAGACCGAAAGTTTACGGCACAGGAGGTAAAAAATGATTAAAAGCAACTCTGTTAAAATGATATTGGCTATTTTGTTTTTCTCGTTTATCGCGGCATTAACGATAAGCTCCGTCCATCAAAAAACATATCAGATAATTAAGGACAACGAAAACAAAGCAGAACAGGCATCGCTTAGAAATGTTTTGTCATACGGCGCAAACGCAAAGACGGACACGCTCGACGGCTTCGGTGAATTTTGGAGAGAATACGACAAAGACGGCAATGCCATAGGATACGCATTTATAGGGGAAACGCGCGGCTATTCGGGCATAATAAGATTTATTTGCGGTATAGATTTGGACGGCAAAATTAAAGGACTTTCCATAATAAGCCAAACCGAAACCCCCGGTCTTGGAGCAAGAATAACAGAAGCCGCTTCGGGCACTTGGTTTCCGTTCCGAAGAAGCGAAGATAATACGCCTTGGTTTGGCGAGCAATTCAGAGGAATTTTGGCGACAAAACCTATAAGCATTAACAGAACAAGCAACGAATGGCACAAATTATCCGCCTCGCAAAGAGACGATTTGCTGAGAAAAAACGAAATTACGCTTATCACAGGCTCGACAATAACTGTCAGAGTGATAAAAGAAGAACTTTCGGCAAGAGCGCAAAAACTTATGGCTTTGCTTGCTGTAAACAAATATTCACAGCCAAACAAAGAGCCGTACGCCGAAGATTTAACGGAGGACGAAACTGATGTTCAATAAATTCATACAAGAACTAAAAAGAGGCGTTATAAAAGAAAATCCCATACTGATATTGGGACTTGGGCTTTGTCCGACGCTCGGCGTAAGCACTTCCGTCCAAAACGGGATAGGAATGGGCGTAGCGACAACGGCAGTGCTTATCGGTTCAAATACTATAATTTCGCTTTTCAGAAATTTAATCCCCGCCAAAGTGCGAATTCCCTGCTATATTGTAATTATTGCGACTTTTGTTTCCGTGATTGAACTGCTTATTAAGGCATATTCTCCCGAACTCAACACAAGTTTGGGGATATTTATTCCGCTGATTGTCGTAAATTGTATAATTTTTGCAAGAGCCGAGTCGTTTGCCGCAAAAAATCCCGTGTTCCCGTCAATAACCGACGGGCTTGTTATGGGGATAGGCTACACTCTGGCGATTGTGGTCGTAAGCGCCATTCGCGAATTTTTGGGCGCAAACAGATTGCTCGGACTAACGGTTATCCCCGATTTTTCACCTATGACAATATTTATTTTAGCGCCTGGCGGGTTCTTCTCAATTGCGTTAGTATTGGCTATAATAAATCACATTAAATTGAGAGGTGCAAAATGAGTGAAATGCTTGTAGTTTTTATGCAAATATCAATCGGCGCCATATTTATCTCGAATTTCGTTTTGTCGAGGTTCTTGGGTTTGTGCCCGTTTTTCGGTGTATCAAAAAAGCTGTCGACCGCTTTAGGAATGGGGCTTTCCGTTACATTTGTTATGGTCGGCTCAACGCTGTTCGCTTACCCGTTTAACGAATTTATTCTTAAGCCAATGATTATCGACCCTGAAACACAAATGCGAATAGGCGGGGGAATTACAACAAACGGTATGGAATATTTTCAAACCATTTCCTTTGTTTTGATTATTGCGGCGTTCACCCAAGTCGTAGAAATGATGTTGAAAAAATTTTCTCCGATGCTTTACGAATCTTTGGGAGTATTTTTACCCCTGATGGCGACAAACTGCGCTATTTTGGGCGTGGCGTTGCTTAACGTGCAAGTAAATCAATTTACAGGCGAAATCTTCCAATTTCACGGAGCGATTGTACATTCATTTATGTCGGGAGTAGGCTTCACGCTTGCAATCGTTCTTATGGCGGGGATAAGAGAACGGCTCGAATTTGCCAATGTTCCCAAAGCGCTTGAAGGCTTGCCTATATCGCTGATTGCCGCAGGACTTATGGCGATTGCGTTTTTGGGTTTTACAGGAATGTCGATAGGAGGATAAATGTTTACGACTATTTTAGCTTTTACCACACTTGCCTTAATACTCGCGATTATTATGGTTTTCGCCGATAAAAAATTTTATGTCGAAGAAAACGTGAAAGTAAAAAAAATTCTTTCGGTTCTCCCCGGAATTAACTGCGGCGCCTGCGGATTTGCAGGTTGCAAAGCATTTGCCGAAGCGCTTGCCGCTTCCGACGCAAGCGCAAAAACAAACGGTTGCCCTCCCGGAGGAGCTAATGTCGCAAGCGAAATAGCAAATATTACAGGAAGCCAATCCACGGGTCAGATTGTGCCGAAAACTGCCAAAATTCGTTGCAAAGGCGGAAGAGCAGAGGCAAAGGAACGAGCAATTTACGACGGAATTAATGATTGTTTTGCCGCTGTTTTAGTAGCGGGAGGCTCAAAAGAATGCAGTTTCGGCTGTCTTGGTTTCGGAAATTGCGTAGCCGCCTGCCCATTTGGCGCTATTTCAATAAACAAAAACCAAATAGCCGTTGTGGACAACGAAAAATGTTGCGGTTGCGTTGCCTGCGTAGCGTCTTGCCCGCGAGACCTTATAGATATTACGCCCGATTCGCAAAAAATATTTTTGGCTTGCAACAACCACAACAGAGGCGCAAACGTAAGGTCGTGCTGTTCAGTCGGTTGCACAGGTTGCACAATTTGCATAAAAGCGGTGGTCGATCCAAACGCCATAGAAATGGAAAACAATTTGCCTAAACTTAATTATAAAACAAGTGAAAACTTTATACTTGCAATGAAAAAATGCCCCTCAAACAGCTTCACAGATTTGGCAAAAGGTCGCCCTACAGTAAATATTGATATGCAATGCAACGGTTGCGGAAAATGCGTAGAAATCTGCCCCGTAAAAGGAGCAATTGTCGGAGAAAAGGGCAAACGCCACAGTGTAAACAAAAATTTGTGTATAGGTTGCGGACGTTGTATTTCATCCTGCGAAATAAGAGCAATAAGAGTTTGGGGCTCCCTTGCGCACGGCGATATTTCCCGTTCAAGCAAAAACGCAAGTTATTATTCGTAAGAGCAAGGAAAGCAATTTTTATGATTATGAATAACTTTGACCTTATGCAAATAGCCGACCGTTTGGAGTCGATGGAAGAAACAATAATTTCGCGAATTCTTGACCGTATGCAATACAAAAAAAATTCGCCCGTTTACTCGACCGACAAAGTTCTTATAAAAAACACCCTCTCCCCCTGTGCCTTTTCTCCGCTTGACTATATG
Organism: Chitinivibrionia bacterium; assembly: GCA_009779925.1. NCBI lineage: Bacteria > Pseudomonadati > Fibrobacterota > Chitinivibrionia > Chitinivibrionia bacterium. Next base: position 1,778 of record WRAZ01000013.1, on the reverse strand, counting down.
CACAAGCAAATCGAGCAGATTTTTGCGCAACTCGGAAAATTCACCGTCGCCGAAGAAAAACCTTTTTTCCACGATACCACTCTGCCGATAAACGCGAATATCGTCCAAAACAAAGAGAATTTTACCAAAGATATTTTAAGCGAAATAAACATAACCGATAAAGTTAAAGCGCATTATTTGTCGTTTATAAACAATTCCTGCGAAAATGGCGACGACGGCGAATACGGAAGCACGGCGGAAGCGGATATTTCGGCGCTGGTAGCCGTTTCAAAGCGAATACACTACGGCTCTTTTTATGTTGCCGAAAGCAAATTTCTGTCTAATCCGCCCGCCTACAAAGAAGCGGTAAAAGCAAACGATAAAGAAGCCGTAATGGCAATGCTGACCCGCAAAGAAGTCGAGGAGAAAATAATTCTGCGAGTTCAAGAAAAATGCGACAAAATCCAAGACGCTTACACCTCAAAACTGCGAAAAAAAATCGACTCGTACTTAATCGGAAATTTCTACGAAAACACAATAATCCCGCTCACTAAGGAGGGGGAACTGAAATATCTTTTTGCCCGCGCCAAATAAATGACCGCCGAAAAAAAAGACCGAATACTCCGAATGCTGATAATCGCCACAGTTTTTGCGATAACGACTTTTTCTATTCCCAATAACACCGTAAAAATTTTCTCCGCCGTTATGGGAGTAGCATTTGTAATCGCCGTTGCAGTCGATTTTTGCCCGTCATATTTCGGCGTGAAAGTAAACTGCGCAGAAAAACGAAGAAAAATTTTAGTAGAAAAACAAATGAACGAGGTAGCCAAAGAGCTGGGGTTTTGAGAACAAAGCAAAAAACCTCGCTATTTTGCAAGTTTTTACACTTATACCGTGAAAAAACCACATTTTTACCGACTTTTCTCGGTACACCTGCAAGAAAATGCAAAAAAAAGGCAGACACATAGGTCTGCCTTTACAAATAACCGAAAATTCCTTACCTACTTACCCCAATCCTCGCAGAATACGAAAATCTTCGACCGTTGGGAGACGCAAGGCATTGATTACGCTCCGCTCCACGAACATACGTTTGCGTCTCTACAATGATTAGGTATGTGCCGTTGGCGACGTATCTGCCTGATTGGTTGATTAGATTCCAGACGATTGCGTTTTATAGGGGCGGGGGCTGCCAGCCCAAATATCCGCCTACTGCTTTTGATTGCGACCGAATCTCAGAAATGCTTGAACGAATACGATTACAGAAATAACACTAAACGCTATTCCTAAATACTCGTTTCCTACAAGGGCGAAAATAACAGATATAGCCATAGCAAGCAGTATTATTGAAAAAGCAATCCACATAGAATTTTTAGCAAGCGTTATTCCTTCCAAAGTTACCTTTTTTCTGATTTCCTGCTCAATATCCGCTTTATCCATCAGCCATTTAACAATAGACACGTCTATTTGCGCCAATTTTGACAATTCATCGGCGGACGGCAGTAAACTGTCATTTATTATGATATTGCGCTCTATTGCGTACATATTTTGACTTTCCGCTGTTCTGATTTGATGTTGCTCTATTGCCATTATTTACACTCTCTCCCTTGCTTCTTGCAACGCCTTGTTTATATCGCCGTAAAGCCGATATTTGTCGTTCAGCAGATTTATTTTATCGTAAATTCTTCCTTTGTATGTCGGAAAATACGAGTTCGCCAAATCGTTATAAACATCAATTGCAGTTAAATCATAACTGTTTTTTTGCATTGTATAAAAAATATTAGCCATTATACACCTCGCTT
>WRAZ01000012.1 GCA_009779925.1 Chitinivibrionia bacterium | reverse complement strand
TGTGTGAAAACGGCAAATGCGAACTTTCAATGGGAATGAGCAGCGATTTTGCCTTAGCGATTAAATACGGCGCAACGATGATAAGGGTCGGAACGCGAATTTTCGGACCAAGAGATTACGATAAATAGAACGTGAATGAAACGTAGAGACGTATTGAATACGTCTCTCAAAAACAAATAAAAAGGAGACATTTATGCAGATAACGCCGCTTGAAATAAGAAAGTTTACATTCCGCAAGAAAGCATTCAACGGAATAGACCCCGACCATTTGGACAGTTTTTTACAGCAAATTGCAAGTCAGGTAGAAGAGCAAACGAGCGAAAACACGGCTATGTCGTCTAAGATTAAAGACCTCGAAAACCAGCTCGCTCACTACAAAAAAATCGACAGAACGCTCAACGAAACGCTTATGACCGCGCAAAGAGCAACCGACGACGCAAGAGCAAACGCGCAAAAAGAAGCGGAACTTATAATAAAAGACGCGCAAGTCCGCGCCGACCGCTACGAAAGCGAAAGCCGCGAAAGAGTGTATCGTTTAGAAAGTGAAATCCGCGCCCTTTCCGCCCAAAAAGAGAGTTTCATTTCCCGCTTTCGCTCGTTTTTGAACGACCAAGTTCAATATTTGGACGTAATGGCGAAAAATTTGGATGATGATAAAAAAGGAACCGCGGCAAAAACAACGGAAAAGGTAGCGCTATAGAAGAAGTAAGTCGGATATTTTGCAGGGCGTAAAACTACGCCCTTTTTTTATTTTTTTGCTTCAGGATAAACCCTTAAAATCGCCTCTTTGCTCGCCTCAAAAACACCTCTTTCTGTAATCAAATTCGTTATTAACCGAGCAGGGCTCACATCAAAACCCCAATTTTTTGCAGGGGTATCGTCAGGACAAATCTGAACGTCGCAGATGTTGCCGTTTTTGTCTTTGCCGCTCATTATTCGGACTTCGTCGCCCGTGCGCTCTTCTATTTCTATTTCTTTAACGCCGTCTTCTATTTCAAAGTCGAAAGTGGAAGATGGGAACGCTACGTAAAAAGGGACGTTATTATCTTTTGCGGCGAGGGCTTTAAGATACGTGCCGATTTTATTTGCCGCGTCGCCGCCGAGCGACACCCTGTCCGCGCCGACAATCGCCATATCCACAAGTCCGTGTTGCATTAAATGTCCGCCGCTGTTATCGGCGATAAGATGGTGTTTTACGCCTTGCTGTCCTAATTCCCACGCGGTCAAACTTGCGCCTTGGTTTCTTGGGCGCGTTTCGTCCACCCAGACGTGAATGTCAATTCCTGCGTTTTGGGCGGCGTAAATAGGGGAGAGCGCGGAGCCGTAATCGGTGAATGCAAGCCAGCCTGCGTTGCAGTGTGTTAGAATATTTACAGTTGCGCCGTTTTTCTTTTTTGCTATTTCTTTAATTATTTCGAGTCCGTTTTCACCGATTTTTCTGCAAAATTCCGCGTCTTCGTCGGCTATTGCTTCGGCTTCGGTTTTTGCGACTTTTCTTTTTTCGGCGACCGATAAATTATTGTCGCAAATTTTGGATATTTGTCGAGCGACTGCCCACGACAAATTTTTTGCGGTGGGGCGTGTTGCCGCCAAAATTTCGCCCGATTTTTTTACGTCGTCGTCAAAGTTTTCGTCGCTTGCTTCTAAGGCGGCAATATACATACTGTACCCTGCGGTTGCGCCGATAAGTCCCGCGCCTCTGACAATCATATCTTTTATCGCCCAACGAAAATCCTCGACCGTTTTCAGATTGACGGTTTCAAATGAGTGCGGAAGTTTGGTTTGGTCTATTATTGATACGATTTTATCGTCTTTTTCGTTTAGCCAAATTGTTCTGTAATGTTTGCCTGATACAAGCATATCATTTCTCCTCTATTTGCGTTCTCTTGAATGTTAACGGGCCGCATATTTCAAACCAAATTTTATCGACCAAATCGAAGATTTTATCATAGCGTTTTTCTATTTGCGCGTCAACTATTGTCGATTCGGTTTCGATTAAACAGCCGCCCATTCTTATGTGCTCGTCTTCTATTATATTTATTGAGTATGCGCCGTCGGTGTGGCGGTTGAAATCCGAAAGATGCGAATTTACATACTCGTAATCGTCTTTTGAAACGCGAATTGTTATGCCGTCGCGTTGCGAAATATGCGAAATCGCTTTTCTGATAACGTCTATTATAAGGTTTGCATTCGTGTTAATTTCTGCGTCGAGAATTTTTTTTGCAATCGAAATAACAGCGCTATAAATATCATTTTCGAGTGATTTAAAGTATTTATCACGTTCGCCCAGTTCCGAAGCAATTTGTCCTGCTCGCCACTCTTGAATTTCGTTTTTCAGTTTAGCTTCAATTTCAACGATGGACTCTTGTATTCTGTCCTGACATTCCTCTATTCCTTGAGCTCTTCCGTCTTCAAACGCCTGTTGTTTTATCGCCTCGATTTGGGCGTCTTTTTGCCGCAAACGCTCTTCGCATTCCGCCATAACTTTGCTGAGTTCCACCTCTTTTAGCTCGTCGTTAGAAAAAATGCTCTCGTTTTCGCGCGATTTTTCTTTGCTATCAATGCTGAAAACTTCGGGACTGTGCGAAGAAAACGATTTTGTAGAAGTCAAATTCTCATTTTTGGAACGCAGTATTTTGCGAACTTTAACGAGCGCAGGATCTTTGCGTTTCAGTAATTCGTCGAGCAATTCGTGGGTTTGTTTTTCTTCGGTGTTCATCTGCGCTTCCCTTTAATTTTATACGATAATTTCTTCGCTTCCGCCGCGACCGCTGATGATAATTTCGCCTTCTTCTTCGAGCTTGCGGACAACATCCACAATTATCTGTTGCACCTCTTCCACCTCTTTGAGACGTAGAGGACCGAGATACGAAATTTCTTCCAAGAGCATTTCGGAAGCGCGATTGGACATATTGCTTGTAAATTTTTCCTGCAATTCGGGCGAAGCGCCTTTGAGCGCCTTTGGCAAGTGTTTTTGGTCGATTTTCTTGAGCACCAAGCGCATCGAAGCGTTGTCGAGAAGCATAATATCCTCGAAAACGAACATAAGATTTTTGATTTCCATCGCCAAGCTCGGATTTTCGCGCTCAAGGTTATCAAGAATGTTTTTCTCGGACGAACGGTCGATATTGTTAAGCATTTCTGCAACCGCTTTAACGCCGCCGATTTCGGAAACGTCGCCGCCGAATAGTGATTTAATCTGTTCTATAAGTACCTCCTCAACCAAGTCCAATGTGTCGGGCGTGACCGAATCCATAAGCGCAATTCGCGCCGCTACGTCCACTTGAATTTCGGGCGCCAACTGTGCCAAAACGGGTGCGGAAGCGTTGGGTTCCATGTGCGCCAAAAGAAGCGCTATTGTTTGTGGGTGCTCTTTTCTCATAAAGTTCACGAGTTGCGCGGGGTCAACTTTTTCGAGCAAATTAAAGCCGGTTGTCCGGATTTTCTGCTGAACGCGCTCCATAATTTCTTTTGCTTTTCGTGAGCCGAGTGCGTCTTCCAAAATGGCGCGTGCGTAGTCCACACCTCCTTGCGAAAGATACTGATAAGCCATTGAAAGCGCGGTGAATTCCTGCAGGACAGCCTCGCGAATTTCGGGGGTAACATCTCCCAAACGAGCGATTTCGGTTGTTAAAAGCTCAACGTCTTTTTCTTCTATATGCCGCAAAACCTTTGCTGAAGATTCGCTCCCCAGCGCTACCATAACTATAGCCGCTTTTTTAGGACCGGGAACGTTTCGCGCCGCTGATACTACTTCTGCTGTTTTTGCGTCTCCGCCTTCATAAAATGGCTGATTTGCTGACACTTTTTAACCTCCGTTAAGACTTAATCTTTTTTGCCTAATACGGGCTCGTTGAGCCAATCTTTTATTATTTTCGCCACGTTTTGCGGGTCGTTTTCTGTCATAATTTCGACTTTTTCAAGCAATTCGTTTGAACGTGCTACGTGCGGCGGAATATTCATAATCTCCTCTTCTACATCTTCGAGGTTCGGGATTTCGACTTCCGGGATTGGCGGGTTCATCGCTTCTCCGAGTGATTTAGCAATGCTTCTGAGCATTACAAAAACAACTATTACTATAAGCGCTAAAGCAACATAGTTGATAATTCTCCTCCAAAATTCTTCTTGTTGAGTCAGTGCGGTCTGCTCTTCAAACAATGCCCACATATCGTTATCGAAAGGAACGTTTATTACGGCTACTTGGTCTCCGCGAGTGAGGTCGAAGCCGATTGCGTTTCGCACCATTGTTTCAAAATTCGCCATTTCTTCCACAGTTCTCGGAGTGGATTCGCCGTTTCTGCGCGCGTTATCGACCATAACCGCAACCGAAAGCCGTCTGATAGTTCCGACTTCGTGCAAAATTCGCTCTACAGTTCTGTCGATTTCAAAGTTTGAGCGTTGTACTTCGTTCATTCTGTCGCCGTCGGGTGCGTTTCTTACGCTCATATCTATACGTTCTTCGGAACGAACAACTCTGCTTTCCGGGTCAAATCGCTCAAGAGTGCTTTCTACTCTGTTAAAATCCAAATCGGCGGTGACTTCTACACTCGCTCTTCCGTGTCCCAACACGTTAGCAAACATCGCTTCAAGTCTGGTTTTGAGCGACCTTTCTACGTTTTGTCGCATTTCCATATTTCGCCCGCCCATCATTCCCGGGTCGTTTTCGTCAACGGGGCGCGAAAGGAGCCTTCCTTCAAAATCGACAATGGAAATGTTGTTTATAGCCAAACCGTCCACGCTACTTGCTACCAAAAACGCTATTCCGTCGATTTGACTGCGGTTGAGCGTTCTGCCTGCGCGAATTCTTATTGCAACCGCCGCTTTTGCAGGTTGTCTTTCTTCTAAAAACAGTGAAGTTTCGGGAATTGTAAGGTGAAGACGGACGTCCTCAATCTCGCTTATTGAACGAATTGTGCGCATAAGTTCGCCTTCAAGCGCTCTTCGCGACCTGAGCCGAAGTTCGAAATCCGTGTCGCCGAAGCGTCTGTTATCGAGAATTTCCCAGCCCGCGCCCGTTTGCCTCGACGGAACGCCCTGACGAGCAAGAGCCATTCGCGCTTCGTAGAAATTTCTTTCTTCGACTAATATTGCAGTTCCGTTATTTGTTAAGCGATACCGAAATCCAGCCGCTTCCAAGCCATCGACGATTGCCGCCGCGTCTTCTACTGCAAGCCCCGAGTGAAGTTGACGAAACCCGCTCGGAGCGCCGCCAACGCCTCCGCCTGCCGCGCCGTTCCAGACAGCAAGCCACAAAAGCCCCACGAACATAAGTATCGTGAGGGCAGTGATTATAACCCGCTGTTGCATCGAAAGTTTTTGCCAAACATCCGATACCTGTGCCAGAAGCTGCTTAAAAAAATCTCCCATAAATCCCTTCATCTCTTAAAGGTACGATGAGAAATTACAGTCGCATTCTCATCACTTCTTCGTAAGCCGTCATAACTCTGTTCCGCATTTCCATCATCATATTAAACGCTGTTTTTGCCTCTTCGGCGGCGTTCATAACTTGATGGACATCCGTGATTTCGCCTGCAGCCATTCTCATAACTTTGTCGTCGGCATTAAGGTGCATTGCGTTCACGTCTTTAAGAAAACCCGAAAGAGTGTCCTTAAAACTCGGACCTGTCATTTCGCTCGGTTTTTGCACGTTGCGCATCGGCGAAACTTGGCTTGACGAGCCGAGCGCACGAATTGCATCAATGTTTCCCATAGCAAAACCTCCTCAAAAAATAATTTATGCGTATGCGTCAAAACGAGAACCAAGGCAAATAATTGTTTGTTCCTGCGTTTTTTCTGTTTTTGAGTAAAATAAATCCACTAATTTGCTCGATTGGACTGATACATCGCTTGTATTTCTCAAAACTTGCCCCGTTTTTTGCGCGGAACCCGTTTTTTGCGGCGACGAAACTCGATTGTCTGTCGTGGTCGCGGTCGTATTTGCAGTACGGGCAAGCGCGGGGTTTTTCTGCCTCGCCATCGCCATAACCGCTTGCAAATCCGCAAGTCCTCTCGTTGCTTGTGTTTCCATTTACTACCTCGCTTTTCCCTGATTATCCATTATCGCCCCTCATCCTTGAAATACCGCCATCATCATTTGTTTTGTCGCATTAAATGCTGTTGCATTTGCTTCGTATGCGCGTGTGGCGTTTATCATATTTGTCATTTCTTCAATAACGTTTATGTTCGGCATTGCAACATATCCCTCTTCGTTTGCGTCGGGGTGAGACGGATTGTGCACCATTCTGTGCTCACGGCTGTCCTGCCGAATTTCCGCAACTCGCACACCCATTCCGCCCTGCGCTTCGTGCATTGCAAATCTGGTGGACGGTATATTTAAATGGTTAAGATTTGTCTTGCTTATCGCCAATGCTCTTTCTTCGCGGATAGCCGTCATTGTATCGCGACCGTCCGCTTCAAAAACCACAAATTCGCGCTTAAAAGGTCCGCCTTCGGGCGTTCGCGTGGTTTCGATGTTCGCCAGATTCGACGTAATAACGCTTTGCTGTATTCTTTGCGCTCTCATTCCCGAAGCGCTTATTCTCATTGTCGAAAAAACTCCCTCAATAGACATAATCTACCTCCTCCTTTTATCTTATCGACTGCAATTGAACTGCCGAATTCATTCTTTCGTACGCGGTTCTCATAAATCTCAACGCGTGATTGAATCCGATTTGATTTTCCGCAAGCTGCGCCATTTCGTGGTCGATATCCACATTGTTTACGCCGCTCGGCATTGTGTTATCAACAGGAGTTATTACGTGGTGCCGCACATCGTTCATTGCAGTTCGTCCGATTGGTAAGTGCGCGCCGTTTGTTCTTGCGCCTCTGAGCCGCGACCTATCTATAGCGGTAGAAAGCGCGTCTTCAAACGTCACCTCTCTTCGCTGAAATCCCGGCGTATTTATATTGGCAATATTTGTCGCGATAACTCTTTGACGAGCCATTCTTGCGTCCAATGTTTTTGCCAACGCCTGATTTCTTTGTGTACCGCTCAAAATGGATTGCAACATACCCAACCCTCCTTTTTTTTGAATTATATGCAAAATGTGTGCCAAGCGATATTTAATTGCGAATTACGAATTAAAAATTACGAATTGTTTTTATTTGTGGTAGGAAAAATTTTCCTATCGGGGAATTTTTTGCCGTTATGGGAAAATGTTGCCGATGGTTAAAGTTTCAATATTCTCGCCTAAGTAAAATAGTATATTTCTATGTTTGTTGTATGTAAATAAAATCTCTTTTGTTAAAATATACTCTTTTTCTTAGCGGCAAATAGTATCTTAATTTGGGAATTAAAAAATCTAAAAAAATAAAGGAATACAAGATGCGGCTTGTGAAATCTTTGAACACACACACACACACACACACACACAAGCGGGATTTGCCGCTAATAAGCGTCATCGTCCCTGTTTATAATGTAGAAGCATATTTGCGTCAATGTCTTGATAGTATAATAAACCAAACTTACAAAAATATAGAGATAGTTTGTGTAAATGACGTTTCTCCTGATAATTCTTTAGCAATTCTTAATGAATATGCGGCAAAAGATAGCAGAATAATCGTTGTAAATAAAGAAATAAACGAAGGAGTTGCCTTAGCGCGAAAAACAGGGCTCGAAAACTCAAACGGAAGATATGTTATTATGATTGACAGCGATGATACAATAGAGCCGAATATGCTTGAAGTTATGCTGGGGACGGCTATTTCGCAGGACTTGGATATGGTTTGTTGCGGACTTTTTGCAGGAACTAGAAATGGTGAGATTGTTCCTATGAAAGCCCCCGGTTTTGCGCAAAGTAAAATTGAGCGTATAATTCTCGCTTCGTTCGGCGGTTCTGCAGCTGCTACGGCTGTTTGGAATAAACTTGTTAAACGCGAAATTTATGAAAAAATATCTTACCCGCCGAGAGGATTGGGTGATGACGATTTTATGCTTGGTCAGGTTGTGTATTATTGCGATAAAATAGCCGATGTAGAAGAATGTTTTTACCATTGGCGTTATGTGGAGAATTCGGCTTGTCGCAACAAAAAAAATCCTCAAAAAGAATATGACGGTAGAATTGCTAATTATTGGCGTATAATAGAATTTTGTAAAGAAAAATTCGGCGATGATTTAAGCATTTTTGAGCCGAATTTAACCCGAAAACGACTTTACATTGAAAATATAAATCCGAATAGAAACATTATACTTCAAGAACTTTATGTTCTGAGAAAATTTTTGAAAAAATCTCCTCTAAAAGCGATAAAAGAGGCGCAAAGTTATATTGTCGGACGGGCAAGTTTAAATATAGAAAAAGTGCAAAACACAGATGAAGCGTATCTTGTGCCTGTGTTTATGGAACTTTTAAAGGCTGTCAAAAAAATGTAAAACATAGAGTGTTATATAATCAGCGCTCTCGCCTCAGCTATATGAAAATCTGCCTTTTCTCCGCAGTGTTTGTTCGCAAAATACAAAAATTCGCCGCTTTTCAGTTTAATTGCGGCAGTTATCGAAAAAAGATTTTCGCCTATTATATTTTCGCCGAATTCGACTTTTTGCACAAACAAATTTTCGGTAATTTCACAAGATATTTTCGGAGGGACGGCAACTTGAGGACGACTTTGATTTTCGCGATAATCCGAAAAATTGAAGCACTCCCAATTTTCGTCGAACCCGAAATTATATTCGTTATAGGATTTGCCGTTTTGGCTCACAAATATCTCAAAACAGCCGATAGTCCAAAGTTCGTTTTTGCGTGTCGGCGTTGGTGATATTTTCGGAAAATCGATTTGCGAAATATCGCCTGAAATTTTTGTGATAAGTTTTGTTTTGTCGATTTCGACAGCGACGTTTAAGGTCGATTTATTTTCAAAATCAGTTAATTTTATTTGCTTCATTGCCTTTTTCTCCTTTGACTTGTGGTAAAATAATATTTTCCATAATAGAATATGGCGTTTTGTTGTTCATAAAAAAAATTAAGGAGTAAAAATGCGCATTTCCAAAACTACAGACACAAATAAGTGGGATTTGCCGCTGATAAGCGTTATTGCATAAAGCAAAAAATAGCGTATGAAAAAAGTAATAATTACACTTTTTTTTCTGATTGCGGCTGTTTTCGGAGCGCAACAAAGAGAATTTATATTCATTTTCGACACCTCTGTAAACAGAATTGCGCTTCCGAATGTCATTGTTGACCCGAATTCAGTCAGAATAATTTGTGAACAGCCTTGCGAAATCCCGAATTGGCGGTTTGTCGCAGAAAATAATGCTGTTGTTTTTGCGGAAGAAGTAAGAGCCGGGCAAGAAATCAATATTGAATATACAGAACTGTTTCCGGGAATTTCAAGAACTTACGGCTTAAATTTACCCGTTTTTGTTTCGGACGCTTCGGCTTCGCTCAGCGACCGATGGGGGGCAGGATTTGAGGGCTCTAACCGGTCGCTGAGCGGAGCCGAAGCGATAAATTTTGAGGGAACAAAAACCATCGGCGTTTCAGTCGGAAGCAACGGGGAAGTCGCTATGGAACAAACGCTTCGGGTTGAAATTTACGGGTATATCGACTCAAACACGCGAATTTCGGCTTTTATCGACGACCAATCGTCTTCGCTTGACGGGCAAACGAGCGAGATAGGTGAATTGGACAGAATTTATATGAAAGTCGAAAATTTCGGAGCAGACGGTCTGCCGCGATGGAGCGCGATTGTCGGAGATTTGGAAATAAGAAGTCGAAACGATGGAATATTGAACGAACTTTATACCCCCAAAGGTGTTTTTTTAGAGTTAAGAAACGACGAAATCGGGCGCAAAAATAACGTATTTGCAGGGATTTCGGGAACAAATTCGGGATATATGCGCTTTGAGCCGAGAGCGGGGCTTCAGGGCGGAATTTACAATTTGACGGCAAGAGACGGCTCGCACGTTTTTCTGATACCAAACTCCGTGATAGTTTTGATTGACGGAGGGGTGCAACAAGAATTTGAAAACTACATCGTCGATTATGACTTAGCCTCAGTCAGATTTACCGCCCAAACTCCTATAAGAAGCGGACAAATAATAGAAATACATTACAAATATCGCAATTTTGAATACAACAGTTTTTTGACGGGCGCGCAAAACAAATTTTCGCTTTTGGATTCAACATTAAACTTTGATTTTTCGTTTTTTTTAGACAGGGACATTTTTGAATCTTCTCAAAGAGATTTCACCCGAGACGAGCTCGAATTGATACGTAATTCGGGCAACACCTCGCCGCTTTTAATGCTTGGTAATCCAATTCACAGAAACGATGTTTTGCGAGTGCAGGCTTTTGAGCGGATTTATTCTTTGGACGAAAACGGAATTTATCAATGGGTCGCTAATCCCGAAGATGTTTATCTGGTAAAAGACCTTTTTACTGTTAGGTTTAGGCGAACGGCTGTCGGCGACGGCGATTATGCTCCATATTTTCCGTCTCAACGGGAATGGTTTTTAGCGCTCGGGCTTGGATATACCCCCGAATTTTTGGACGAAGTGGAGCGTGCAGCAAGCGCGGTTTTGGACTTTATTTATTTGTATGTCGGCACAGGAAACGGCAATTATTCGGCGTTTGGCGAAGTCGCGCTTCCGTCTCAAAGTGTAAAAGGCGAAATCTCCATAAATTATGCGCCAAGCGACCAATTAAGAATTAACATTGCAGGGGCGGGCGAAAATTTTGACCAAAATACGCTTTCTGTAATCGGCGACAGGCATAATAATTCATCGGCATTCAGCGCGGATTTGTTTATTTCCTCAAATTTGGAAAATAATTTTGTTGTGCGAAACGAATTTACAGCAAGCGTGGCGGGCGATTTATTTGTGAACAGCATCTTGGATAATCACGAATTAAGCAGAAATTGGGGAATTGAGAACTCCATACCGTATTCGCTGTGGGAAAATATGTTTTCTGCGGGATTTCAGCGTAATGTTCTTCTTACGGGCGGCTACGGACGCGGATATTTTGATAACGTAGGGGCGTATTGCATACGCCCTGCAACAACGAACAACGGCGATTTGGGCGTATGCAATACGCCCCTACAAAATAATCGCCAATTGGTGCAAAGAATTTCTGCGGGATTTGAAAGCGGCGCTCAAACACCATTTGATTTCAGTTATTTATACACAAAACGCACCAATTCCGAATCAACCGCGGGGCGTATTCAAAACGCGGGGCTCGGCTTTGATTTTGGAGATAATCGCCTTAATTTCTTTGCGCGCGAGGACTGGTTTTTGAACGAAGCGCAATATTATAACGGCAGAATTGAGGCAGGAATAACGCATCGCAACGAATTCAGAAGATTTTCCAATTCCTTTACATATAATGAAACGGGAACATCGCAGGAGAATTCGCACTTTTCCAGAACAAGAACCTTGCATTCACTTGCTTTTTCGTCGGCATTAACAACCGATTTTTCAAGAAATCGCACCCTAACTTCGTCGGGAAGTTTTATTTACGAAGAAACGCGAGAAGGCAGCAGTTCGACATTTTTACTGACGCTTGAAGACCGAGTAGTCTCCGACGACCATTCCAAAGGAATAAACACAACTTGGAATTTAAGCAGTGAATCGAGAAACGAGCGCCGTTGGGAATACATAAGAGTGCCGAGCGGAACGGGAACGCATATACGCGACCCGATTTTCGGCGGTTTTACAGAAAGTCCGTTCGGCGATTATGTCGCGCGCGAAATTGTTGTATCGGGCGGCAATGCGCTTGATTTTTTTGTTCGCAATAATTTTTCGGTAAATTGGCATTATAATATGCGAAACGGTCTTAGTTTTTCAGGTTTTTTGCTTAGTGAAGGCGATGTTCGCCACGACAGAAATAATGATTTATCTGCGCCCGCTTGGCTGATTTATCTGCCGTTTGCGGCAAATATTAACGACGATTTGCGTGAAAAAATCTCGCACTCTCTTATATCTTACAATCAGCATTTGTCTGTTATGCCACCCGAAATTCCCATAAGAGCTTCCGCTCGGCTCGGCGCCTCAACAAGTATATCTCCACAAAGAAACAGGCGAGTTTTGGAAGAAGAAACAAACTTTTTGTATATGTGGGAGCGTTTTCATTTGGGATTTTCAAACAAAGGATTTATCGAAGAAACAGACGGCGGCAACATTACACTTCTGATAAGAGACATAAATATTAAGCCTTTGCAAACATTTGTGGCGAGGGACTGGCTGAATATTTTTTTAGAAGAAACTTTTGGGCGTACAGTCAAAAATAATTCGGGAAATTATACGGCGGCTCGCGGTGGCTTTCGTTTTTTGCCGACAAATGCAGGGAGCGCAGAGATTTCATACACTTATGCCTACGTAAATTTCGACGGTGAATTGCGCCACAATATGGCGGACGGTTTTGCGGTAAACGGTAATCACAGAATTTCAGCGAATTTAGGAATAAGAGCAAGCAATTCTCTTCGTTTTTCGGGCTTTGTAAGAGGCGATAAAAACAGGAATACGTCGCAAGATTGGCGCTTTTCTGCTTCTATAAATGCGGAAATTGCGATAAATTGAACTTTAATACTCTTCTCTTTGGCACTCTATCACCACTTCCTTATCATCAAAGTGATGCTTAACTCCCGCGATTTCCTGATATTTCTCGTGTCCTTTTCCCGCGATTATAACACAATCGCCTGCTTTTGCGGATTTCAGCGCGAATTTTATCGCCTCTTTTCGGTCAATTATTGTTTCGTACGGAAAATCTGACGGAAAACCTTCCTTTACGTCGGATATTATGGTACTTGGCTCCTCGTTTCTGGGATTATCGCTTGTTAAAATTGCAAAATCGCAGTTTTTTGCTACTGCTTCCGCCATTGGCGGACGTTTGGTTTTATCGCGGTTTCCGCCTGCGCCGAATACGCATATAAGATTTCCTTTGCAGAGCTTTCTTGCGGTCGAAAGCACTTTTATAAGCGCGTCGGGAGTGTGTGCGTAGTCCACAAAAACGCTGAAAGGGGAGTTCAATTCAACTTTGTCTATTCGTCCCTCTACTTGTTTTACGGCGGCAAGTCCGTCGATTACTGCGGTTTCGTCAAAACCTTTGGCAAGCAAGCCGCAGACTGCTTGGGCGCAGTTTATTACGTTGAAATGCCCTATAAGTTTTGTGCGGAATTTCAGTGTTTTTTTCTGTGGTGTTGGCAACCGTTGCTCTCGCGTTATTTTGAAAAATGTTCCCGACGTATCGCAATGCGCGTCTGAAATTCTATAATCTGCCTCTTGCGAAAACCCTACGGAAAACACATTTGTAGGGGCAGGTTTGAAACCTGCCCTTACTGCTTCACCCAATTCCCCAAACAACCGTCTTCCGTATTCGTCGTCGATGTTTATTATTGCAATGCCGTTGGGTTTTACGTGTTCGGTAAAAAGTCGTTTTTTTGCCTGATAATAATCTTCCATTGTGCCGTGAAAATCTAAGTGATCTTGCGTTAGATTGCTGAAAATTACCAAGTCAAAAAAGAACTCTGCAAGTCTGTCCAAAACAAGCGCGTGCGAACTCGCTTCCATAGAAAATGCTTTAATTTTGTTTTTTGCGGTGCCGAGCATTTTTAATGTATCGACAGCTTCGGGGGTGGTGCGTTCTGCTTCAAAAAATTCGCCGCAAACTCTGTTGCCTGCAGTTCCCAAAAGGACGGCATTCTCTTCTCCGAAAATTTGAGATAAAATTTCGTAGGTTATTGTGGCAATGCTTGTTTTTCCGTTTGTTCCTGTGGTAGCGGAACAAAAAATTTCGTCAAAATTAACGCCGTAATGATTTTTTGCGATTTTTGCCATTTCTTGTTTTGCGTTTCCGCATTTTATCCATTCTGCAGGGAAATTTTTCGGTTTTTCGTTTTCGGATAAAACGGCAATTGCTCCGTTCTTTACTGCGGTATCGACAAAATCGTTTCCGTCAACCGAAAATCCTTTGATTGCGCAGAATAAATCGCCTTTTTTTACTGTGCGCGAGTCGTAAACAATGTTATTAAATTTTACCATAAATCACTAATTCCTCTCTCTACAAACAGTGAACAGGGCATTCCTTCTTGCCAAAATGTGCCGACTGTCGGGTATTGTCTGCGAACTCTTCCTATTCCCTCTTCTACAAAGGTCGGCGTTATTCCGCGCTGACGAAGCATTTCTATTGCGTCTCTGATATTCACTCCTACAAAATTCGGCATTGTTATTTGCGTGTCAATAGAGTCGGTGAAAAGTACAACGCGCGCAAGATTTCTTACTTCTGTACCCGCTGTGGGGTCTTGAGACAATACCACGTTTCCTGTTCCCATAATTTCAAAATCAATTCTGCTTTCCGATGAAATTCTTCTTGCCGTTCTTAAATCGAGACCTGTTAGATTTGGAAAAATTCTTATTTCTCTTTGTTGGTCGCTCCAATGTTGGGTGGCTGCTTCTGTGGTGTCGCGGTATAAGCGAATGTCTTTTCCGATTGTTACTTTGGGTGAAGCGACAATATTTTTCATTATTTGTGCGACGGCGGCGCCCGCAACAGGACCGCCAAATCTGCCGCGCAACGGGTCGTAAACCGAAACGACCGCAACGAGCGCGGGCTGGTCTATGGGAGTAATTCCTATGAAAGACGCCCAATAGTTGTTTTCAAGGTATCTGCCGCCGCGAACTATACGGCTTGTTCCTGTTTTTCCGCCGATGTTTAAGCCCTCTATAAAGGCGGCTCGTCCCGTTCCTCTTTCGTTTACCACGTCGCTCATAAGCAAACGCATAGTTTCGGCGGTTTCTTCGGAAATTACCTGTCTAACGACCGTTCGTCTTGTTTCGCGGCGTTGTCCGTTGTTGCCCGTTATTATGCGACCTCTTTCGTCGGTAATTCTTCTGTAAATCTGCGGGCGCAAAATGAAGCCGCCGTTGGCTATTGCCGAAGTTGCTATAGCCATTTGCAAAGCAGTGACCGAAATCGCGTTTCCGAAACTTATACTCATAGCGTCGCGGGCTCTCCAATTGTTAAAATGGTGAAGAATTCCGCGCTCTTCCTCAAAAAGCCCGATGCCTGTTTGGGCGCCCATTCCAAATCTTTCTATATAACTGTAAAATAACCTGTTGCCGAGTTTGCCCGCAATTTTGAGCGAAGCAATGTTGCTCGAAAGTCGAAACGCCTCGGAAAAAGTAGTTTCGCTCAGCGGAAACGGGTCTCTTATCGGACGTTCGTTTGGAATTTGAAATTCTCCGCCCAATAAATCAACAACTTGGTCGGGAGTAATCAGTCCTTCTTCGAGCGCCGCGGCAAAGGCGATTATTTTGAATATACTTCCCGGCTCATAATTTTCGCCTATAGCTCTGTTTTTGGGGACTGTGGTTCGGCTAACATTCGGGTCAAAACTCGGATTTGAAGCCATTGCGTAAATTTCGCCTGTATGCGGGTTCATAACTATAGCCATTCCGCCGCTCGCTCTGGAATTTCGGACGGTTTCCGCAAGCACATCATCGACTATTCTTTGTATATTAAGGTCGATTGTTAAATGAACGTCCGAGCCGTGCCTTACGTTTTGTTGCATTCGTCCCGACCTAGGAACAAGCCGTCCGCGACCGTCTCTGCGAAACTGCGAAAATCCTACTTCGCCTGCCAAATAATTGTCGAAAGCTCGCTCCACACCCGCAAGTCCCGCCTGCGTTATGTCTCTTTTAACAAAACCGATAAGAGGCGCGGATTTTGTATATGTATAAACTCTTGTCCATCTTGTTAATGTTGTGTCTCTGTTATCTCTCATCGGCACGGAAAATGCTATTTCGTTTCCGTTTCGGTCTAATATTCTTCCGCGTCTGGGATGTTCGGGGATTGTTCTTTCGGTGGAATTTCTGACAAATTCTCTTTTGTCGCCGCCTTTGACTATCTGCAATTCCCAAAGTCGAGTTATAAAAAACAAGCATATAAGAAAAAAAACAAATATCGAAAGGTGTATAAACCCATCGGTTTTCAGCGAATTAACGAACTTTGCAGAAATGTCTCCGATAGTCATTTTTACTCCAAAAGCGACATTATTTGTTCTACGATACTACGATTTTCTCCTCGGACAGTGTAGGTGTTTCGCCGTGTTTCAAGAGTTATTATGTCCATCGGATTTGTTAAGACCATATTTCGGCTTTCTGCAAAATTTCGGATGTCGCTTAATGACACCGCCGAATTTATATGTAATTTCAGTTCGGCTATTTCCTTTTCTATAACGGCTATTTCGTTTCTTCTTGTTTGAATGTCGCGCTCAATGGCGTCGCTGATTTTCGACTCCAAAACAAACACAAACGCTACCGCGCCAAAAAAGAAAAACCACAACAAATTCTTCATAAATTTATCCTTTCTCCGCATCGAAGTTTCGCGCTTCTTGCTCTGCGGTTATCTGAAATTTCATCATCTTTCGCAACGAGAGATTTTTTTGTAATAAGCTCTAATTTCGCCTTGCCTTCGCAAACGCATTTCGGCAATTCCCGCGGGCAAACACAATTTTGAGCATTGTCGCGAAGAAAATTTTTCACAATCCTGTCTTCAAGCGAATGATACGAAAGCACCACAATTCGTCCGCCCGTATTCAAATATTCCAGCGAGGTTTGCAGGGCGGTTTTCAGTTCGTCCAACTCGCTGTTTACGGCAATTCTGAACGCCTGAAAAATTTTCGATAACACCGCATTTTGCAAATTTCCGTATTCTTCGTTCAAAATCGCTACAAATTCGCCCGTTGTTTCAATTTTCTTCAGTTTTCTGCTTACAACAATTTTTTTTGCCATTCTCTGCGGGTTTCTTACTTCTCCGTATTCGCCTAAAATCTCCGCGAGTTCGCTTTCGCTCGCAAAATTTATTATATCCGCGGCATTTTTTTCGTCGTTCCTGTTCATCCGCATATCCAAAAGCGCGTCGCTTCTATAGCTGAAACCTCGCTCGCCCTCGTCGAACTGGTGTGAAGAAACGCCCAAATCCATCAAAATCCCGTCAATTTTTTCAATCTTGTGTTTCTGCAAAATTTCCGCAAATTGCGAAAACGGGCTTTGCTCTATAATTATTTTGGCTTCGACAGGCTCAGCCTCCGATATTGTTGACCATTTCAGAGTGGCACGTTCTACTGCCGTCAAATCTCTGTCAATTCCGATGGCAATTCCGTCTTTACCCAACATTTTCGCAATTTCGGCAAAATGTCCGCCGCCACCGAGCGTAAAATCACAATAAATACCATCTTTTTTGATATTCAAATGTTCGACGCACTCGTTAAGCAAAACAGGAATATGATAATTATCGCTCATTGCCTTTGTACCCAATTTTCTAATTTTATATTTTCTATGCGAGATAAATGTTTTTCATTTTCGCTGACCATAATTAAATTATTTGCAACCGCTGTTGTTCCTATTAGTAAATCAAAATCATCTATTATTTGTCCTTTTTTTTTTAATCTTACCTTTTCTTTTGCAAATAACGGAATTGTCTTTCTTATTGGGATTATTTTTATGTTTTTCGCAAATACATCCAAAATATCAAGATTTTTTATCTTATATTCGCTGCTTTCGGCGCCATAATATAATTCTGCGTATGTAATTTCCGATATAGCACAACTATTTAATCCGCCTATTTGCCGAATTTTTTCTTTTATATTAAATCTGTCTCTTATAAGAAAAGCGCAGATATTGGTATCGAGCAAATACTTTGTTTCTACCATTCGACCAACTTTCTTGTTTTACCTGACGTTCTTGCTGAATAAATGTCTTCAATCATTTCTTCTGCAGATTTGCTGTCTTTCCATTTTCCGCATATTTCGCCAAGAATATCTGTTTCCTTTTTAGGTTGTGTTGGCGTCGTTTTAATATATCTAACGAAAATACCCTGTCTTTTAGCTAAGGCGACAAAAAGTTTTAGGTCGTTTTTGTTTTCCGTCTGAAAAATCGCACTCGTCATAACTTGGCTCCTTTCTTTAAGTTCAAAAATAATAAAT
This sequence comes from Chitinivibrionia bacterium, assembly GCA_009779925.1. Lineage (NCBI taxonomy): Bacteria > Pseudomonadati > Fibrobacterota > Chitinivibrionia > Chitinivibrionia bacterium. The sequence goes on along the minus strand of WRAZ01000012.1, from coordinate 36,664 downwards.
GCCGAAAATAAAAACCACAAAACGTCCAAATTTTTTCCAAAATCATAAAATCCCCTAATTTTTCAGAAACAAATATTATTTTACATTTAAGTGTTTGTATAAATTAATGAGGGCAAAATTGCAGATTACATATTATGGCTATAAAACGATAAAAAATTCCTGCCTCACCATCATTTCTGCGAGTTTTCGTTTCCTTTCTTTTCTTGTCTGATTTCGGGTTTTGGCTCGGTATTGCCGAATAAACTATCCACCAACAAGTCAAGAATAGCGTCTCTTTGCTCTTTATTATCAAGATTGTATTCAAAAAAAATCTTTGTGAAATTTACAAGCGTAGATATTCTTGCCACTGCAGAATATTTGGACAAAAAATCAAAAACCGTTTTTAGTTTATGTTTCTGCATATCTAAATGGTTGTGCTCCGACAGATTAAAAGTTTTGAGAACATCGCATAGCATTCGCTCCAAACAAATGTCAAACAACCGCTCTTTGTTCTGAAAATGGTAATTAACAACGGCTACGCTTATTCCAACTTTTTGTGTAATCGATCTGGTGCTTATATTGGTGGTATTCTCTACGCTTTTCTTAATAAGTTCTATAGTTGCGGCTATAATTCTTTCTTTAGTGTTCATTTTTGCTCCTTTTTTCTAAACTAAACAAGTTCTAAACAAGTTTAGAAAATAATAAAATGCCGATATTGTTGTCAAGACTGCCCGTTGAGATTGTTCTGCCAGCCTGTTTCTAATTAAAATAATAGGATATATTTCAGTATTTTCGCAAATATGAATTTTGGGCAGAACAGCCTTTGACTGTTCTTGCTTTAATTTTTTACAGGAGGGTTGCTTTATGGGCAAGTTTATTAATGTTTTGGCGCTGATATTGAACTTACCAACAATTGGGTCCCGATAAGAACTCTTATTCAACAGGTAATCTATCGGTTTACGGTCGAGGGGAAGTATCCGGTGGTGGATTGGTAGGTAGTACGTTTAACGCGCACAACGTAACATTCACAAATTCTTATGCTTCAGGGATAATAACTGGCAACTCCAAGAGTATTAATCAGTTCAACTGTAGAAGGCGGTGGGATTTTAGGCGGGTACTCACGGCGCAACATTTTCTTCTGTATTTTATAATGCCGAGGGAGCAAATAATGCTATGGGACTTTCTAGCTCAAGACCTACAGGTGTATTCGGAGTGCCGCCGTCTGCTCTCCGAAAAGATACAACAGACATCGGTGCAATAGCGATTAACTCAAATGCCCACGCTTGGATTATAATTGGGTGATAAGCATTCTCGCAATTTGTTGGGCGGAAGGTACAGAGGTAAGAAATTGCGTAATACCTAATTGCATCTACCAACAAATCCGCGAAATTCCGCAACTAGCTGAAGCAGACGGTTGCGAGCCATCATCAATTCACAACAGGTAAAATATAGACAACCAAACTCAACGCTAAAACACAAACCGATAACTTACTCCGCCGCTCCGCAGCATTTTTTGTATTTCTTTCCGCTTCCGCAGGGGCAATCGTCGTTTCGTCCGACTTTTGGCATTTGTCTTTCAAACGGGATTGGGGGAGTGGCGGGATTTTGCGGTTTTGCCGCTTGAGAACGCTGTCCGCCCATAATCGGCATTGCGCCGCCGTGGAACTCAACCACTCTGCGATTTTGATTTCTGTATCCGACGTTTTCTACAATTTCTACACGGAAAAGCATACTTGTCGTCTTTTTTGCAATGTTTCCGCGAAGCGCTTCAAAGGCTTTTAAGCCCTCTCTTTGGTATTCGAAAAGCGGGTTTTTCTGCCCGAAACTTGCATAGTGCGCCGACTGTTTAAGGTGATCCATTTCGTAAAGGTGGTGCTTCCACAAATCGTCGATATTTATCAGCAAAACGCGGCGTTCCAATTCGCGAAGTTGCTCCGTGCCGATACGTTTTTCCTTGGTTTCGTAATATTCTTTCACTTCCGCCCAAAGCCCGTCAAAAAGGTCTTCTATGCTGATTTGGGCAAAATTGTATTTTTCCTTGTCGATTACAATGCCGAAAACATTCGCTAATTGAAGTTCCAATTCTTGAATATTCCACTGATTTCTATCTTTTTCGCCGCAGGTTTTAACTAAAATGTCTTCCAACGCGCCCGCAAACTGCTCTTTTATTTCCTTGGAAATATCGTCCCCGAAGAGAATTTGACGGCGCAAACCGTAAATTTCCGTTCTCTGCATATTCATTACGTCGTCGTATTCTTTAAGGTGTTTTCTTATCTCGAAATTTCGTCCTTCGACTTTTCTTTGCGCGTTGCCGATTGCTCTTGTGAGTAGTGAATGCGATATTGTTTCGCCTTCTTCTACGCCTATTCTGTCCAAAATTCCCGCCATTCTGTCCGAGCCGAAAATTCGCATTAAATCGTCGTCGAGCGAAAGGAAAAATTTCGACAAACCGGGGTCTCCCTGACGTCCCGCCCGTCCGCGCAACTGGTTGTCTATACGTCTGCTTTCGTGTCTTTCCGTTCCCAGAACAAAAAGTCCGCCTGCTTCCAAAACTTCCGCTTGGTCTTTTTCTATTTCGCCGACAAGTTCGGGGTAGCGCTCAAGCATTTCTTCGTTGGTGAATGCTTCGGGGTCTTCGCCGTCAAACCGCAGTTTTTCTTTGGCGAGCGCTTCAAAGTTTCCGCCAAGTTTTATGTCCGTTCCGCGACCCGCCATATTTGTTGCGATTGTCACCGCGCCTTTTTTACCAGCCTGCGCAATAATACTTGCCTCGCGCGCGTGGTTTTTTGCGTTCAAAACTTCGTGTTTGACGCCGTTTCGCTCCAACATTCGGCTCAAATATTCCGACATTTCTATGGAAACTGTGCCCACCAAAATCGGCGCGCCTTTTTCTTGAATACCTTTAATTTCTTTGACGACCGCCTCAAATTTTTCCTTTTTTGTCTTGTAAATTTCGTCGTCCGCGTCAATTCTTGTTATTGTGCGGTTTGTCGGAATTTGGATAACGTCCAATTTGTAAATGTCGCCGAATTCTTTTGCTTCGGTCGCCGCCGTTCCCGTCATTCCCGCAATTTTATTGTACATTTTAAAGAAGTTTTGGAAAGTAATTGTCGCCAAAGTTTGACTTTCGCCTGCAACTTTCACGTTTTCTTTCGCTTCTACCGCTTGGTGAAGCCCGTCCGACCAACGGCGCCCCGGCAAAATACGTCCCGTGAATTCATCGACAATCAAAACCTGCCCGTCCTGAACAACATAGTTTACGTCTTTTTCGTAGAGCGCAAACGCTTTAAGCAACTGACTTACGCTGTGAATCCGCTCGGAACGCTCCGAAAAATCTGCGTGCGCCTTTTCGCGGAGTTCGTTTTTCTGCTCGATTGTGAGGTCGGCGTTGTTGTTTATTTCGCCGATTATTACCGCCAAGTCGTTTACCACAAAGAAATCTTTGTTTGCGCCGCCGATAAATTCGCGCCCTTTTTCGTTCATTTCCGCCGAGTGCTGATTTTCTTCAATCGTAAAATACAGTTCGTTGTCGATAGTGTGAAGTTTCTTTTCAATTAAGAATTCCTGTTCGACCGAACGAGTGATTTTTGCGATGTCGGTGTTCTTCATTCCATCCAGATAAATTTGGTTTTTGGGCTCGCCGCGTTTTGCAATAAGCATTAAAAGTCCCAGTTCGCGGTCGTATTCTTCCTTTTGGATTTTTTCTTTGAGTTTTGTGAAATTATCGCTCATAAGTTTGTGCTGAGCGGCGACAAGTTTGCGCACAAGCGGCTGTAATTCCTCGTATTCTTTGTTGTCTTTGTCGGCGGCGCCCGAAATAATAAGCGGGGTTCGCGCTTCGTCAATCAATATGTTGTCCACTTCGTCGATAATGGCGTAATTAAGTTCGCGCTGAACGCAATGCGTGTGATGAATTGCCATATTGTCGCGCAAATAATCGAAGCCGAATTCGTTGTTCGTTCCGTAAGTTATGTCGCAATTATACGCGTCGCGGCGTTGTTGAGACGATGGCTCGGTCTTATCCAAACATCCGACGGTAAGTCCCAAGAAGTTGAAAATCTTGCCCATCCACTCGCTGTCGCGCTTTGCCAAGTAGTCGTTTACCGTGATGACGTGAACGCCTTTTCCGGGGAGCGCGTTAAGGTATGCCGCAACGGGTCCGACCTGCGTTTTTCCCTCGCCCGTTTTCATTTCGGCGATGCAACCGTTGTGAAGCGCGGTAGCCGCCAGAATTTGGACGTCAAAGTGCGCCATATACGGAATATCTTTGCCTGTAATCGGGTCTTTTACGATTTTTCCTTCGCCCAAAACTCTGTGAGTTGCTTCTCGCACAACCGAGAACGCCTCGGGTAAAATGTCGTCGAGCGTTTCGCCTTTTTCTAATCTTTGGCGGAATTCCGCGGTTTTATTTTTAAGTTCGTCGTCCGATAACTTTTTTATGCTTTCCCATTGCGCGTTCACAGTTGCAAGAACGGGGCGCAATTTTTTCATATCTCTTTCTTGCTTAGTGCCGAAAATCAGCGAAAGCAATTTCCAAAAACTCGTCATTTTTTCTCCTTAATTACATATTTCGGAACGGAAAATAATAAATTTCACAGCGAGCTGACGAGATTTTTCGATTTATGGCGATTTTTGGTGGTTTGTCTTTTAATAGAAAAATTTACAGTAATTTCGATAATGGGCAGGGAAATATAGTATATTTAGGAAAGAAAGAGAGAATAATTATGAGATTTAAGCGCGGTAAAAAACTCTCACGAGTTGAAATTATAGGCAAAGTTGCAGTTGAAAACGAAAAGAATACGCACAAGAGTGAAATCGGGAAATTTTTGATTGACACAGCAAAAATTATTCTTGCCGTTTTTGTGGTTGATAATGTTGTCACTAACAGAATTATAAGTAGCACTGAAATGCTTATTGTTGGAGCCGGCATATCTTTGATTTTATTTTCTATCGGTTTGTGGTTAAGCAGTTCAAGGAGGTAAAAATGGAAACAATGCTTGTGCTTTTAGGTTTTGGAGTGATACTTGGAGTAATGGGATATTTTATAGATGTAAGACCAAATCGCAAGATTGGTGTAAGGTTTGCATAATTGTGTAAAATTGCCAATTTGTCTAATGCCATCATTTTTTCGTAGGCGTTTTTACGGTGTTTTTGTGAATATTAACGTTGTCTATCGTGCGGCAAGGAGACGCAAGCATTGTGTCTCTACATAATGGGCGGGAGCGTTTTTAAAACATCTCTTTCAATTCAACCAAAATCAATTCCGCGTCTTTTTTGCCTATTCCTTCAACCGTCATCAATTCCTCAACCGATTTCTCGGAAATTTCCTGCACGCTTCCGAATGTTTTCAGTAGCGCTTCCGCTTTTTTTTCGCCTATTCCTTCGATATCGAGCAAAATTGTGTGATTAAATTGACGTCCGCGGATTTTTTTGTGGTAGGTTATCGCGTATCTGTGAACTTCGTCGCGAATTCTTTGCAAAAGTCGTCGGACAGGGTGGCTTTCTCCAAGCTGAATTTCGGAAAAATTGCAGTGCGGTGAAATTATCAGCTCTTTTTTTTCGATAATCGAAATAACCATTGGCGGGTTTTCAAATTGCGAGATTGCTTTTTGAGCCGCTGATAACTGCCCTTTTCCGCCGTCAATCAGCAGTAAATCGGGGAACGGTTTTTCTTCTTTGACAAGTCGCGAAAGTCGTCTTTTTACTGCTTCCATCATCATTGCAAAGTCGTTTTGACCCGATACGGTTTTTATTTTGAAGCGCCGATAATCCGCTTTATTCGGCATTCCGTTTACAAAACTCACCATTCCCGCAACGCAGAATTTATCGCCGACGTTGCTTATGTCGAACGCCTCTATTGTTATTGGGATTTTTGGCAATTTGCATACTCGCGCCAATTCTTCCAAAATTTCGGTCGGATTATTTATATAGGTTTGCGCAAGATAAATTTGACAGTTTTTTTGCGCTAAATTAACAAGTTTTGCGGCATATCCGTTTTTTGCGACAAATGTTCGTGCTTTGTATTTTTGCGAAATAAAATCGCGGATTAAATCCTCTTCTTCCGAAAATTCCTGCGACAAAACAATGCTTTTGGGGACGGCGTTTGCTGAAGTCGTGTAATAATCTACAATCAGTTTTGCGCGGTCGTCGTAATGCCACGCGGTTATCGGAATAACTTTATTGTTTTGATTGATAAGGTTTCCGTTTCGCACGTTCATAGTTGTAAAGCACAGGAATTTATTCTGTTCGCAAGCCGCAAAAACGTCGCAGTCAAGATTTGGATTGCGAAAATCTATGTTTTGTTTGCGAACTAATTTTTTTATTCCGAAAAGTATGTCTCTGATATTCGCCGCTTTTTCGTATTCCAAATTTTGCGACAAATCCGCCATTTGATTTTCAAGAAAAGATATCATTTCGCGCTGTTGCCCCTGAAAAAACTTTATCGCCTGCTCGGTAAAAATCGCGTAATCCTCTGCGCTAACAGACTGATTACAAGGAGCAAGGCACAGTTTCATTGCCGCGTTTATGCAAGGACGAAGCGTTTTTTTGCTTGAAATATTAAGGTTGCAAGAGCGAATTTTCAGGATTTTTTTGAGGGCGCCAACCACCAATCGCAGTTGGGTTGTATCGGTAAAAGGACCAAAATACGCGTTTTTGTCGGCTTCCACTTTTCGCACAATCAAAATTCGCGCAAATTCGTCGCTGTTTTTTGTTATTTTTATGTAAGGATAATGCTTGTCGTCTTTGAGCAAAAGGTTGTACGGCGGCTTGTGGGCGCGCACTAAATTTGCTTCCAAAAGCAACGCTTCCGTCTCGTTTTGGCAAACAATAAATTCAATGTTTTCTATTTTGGAAACCAGCGCGGGCAATTGAAAACGCCCGTCGCCGCCGTCGTTAAAATACGAGGAAACGCGCTTTTTTAAGTTTATCGCTTTGCCGATGTAGAGAATTTCGTCGGCAATATCTTTCATAATATACACGCCCGAATTTTCGGGAATACCGGCTATAATTTCGCTGAAATTTTTCATAATTCAAGAAATCACATATCTTCCAGTTCTTTTCCTTTGGTTTCTCTTACTTTGGTCAATACAAAGAATATGCTCACAAAAGCAAAGAAACAGTAAATTCCGTAAGCGCCGCCCAAACCTATTTTTGCAAGTAAAATCGGGAATGTCGCCGATATGGCAAAATTAGAAAGCCATTGCGATAATCCGCCCAAAGCAAGCGCCGCGCCGCGAATTCTGTTGTTGAACATCTCGCCGAGCAAAATCCAGCATACAGGTCCCCAAGAAAAAGCGAAGAATACAACGTAAAGATTTGCCGCTATAACCGCCGTGTACGCCGATAATCCGTGAATTTTAGGATTGCCGTACGCGTCCAATCCCGCATTGCCGAAAATTACCGCCAAAACGCCGAGAGCGACGAACATACCGACAGAGCCTGCCAAAAGCAGAGGTTTGCGCCCGATTTTATCAACCAAAACTATTGCGATAATCGTGCTGGCTATATTCACGGCGGAAGTAATAACGCTGGTCATCATAGCGTCTTGTTGCGTGAAACCGACCGATTGCCAAAGAACGTTGCCGTAATAAAAAATAACGTTTATGCCGACAAACTGCTGAAGCGCCGCAATGCCTATACCAACCCAAACAATAGGCTTAAGGCGTGTTTTGCCCGCTATTTTTTCGAGCAAATCGCTGAATTTCGGCGCAACCTCGGAAGTCAGACTCTTTTTTATGTCTTCTATTTTTTGCGCCACAACGTTGGGAGAAAGAATTTTGCTTAAAATTTCGCCTGCTTTGTCCGACTGTTGCCGAGCGACTAAATAGCGCGGGCTTTCGGGAATAAATATGATGAGCAGACCGTAAAGCGCCGCGGGAATACATTCAATCCAGAACATCCACTGCCAAGTTTCAAAAGCGCCGATTGTTGTTACGCCTGTAATTTCACGATACTCGTTTATGATTGCCGCGCCGCCTCCGCCGCTTATAATCCCCAATACATAATTAGACAATAACGCCGCAAAAATCCCCAAAACTATTGCTAGCTGTTGCATACTCGCAAGCCGACCGCGCAAAGGCGCAGGCGCAATTTCGGCAATATATGCGGGAACGATAATACTTGCCGCGCCGATACCAACGCCGCCGAACACGCGCCAAAAGATAAATTCCGCCATATAGTGTCCATGCACGCCCAAAAGCGTAAGGAAATACGGGAAGCCCGCGCCGACGGAGCTCATAAAAAAGATAAAACTTGCAACCAGCATAACTTTGCGCCGCCCGAATTTGTCGGCTAAAGTTCCCGCCGAAAACGCTCCGACAGCCGCGCCCAAAACCGCTATCGCCGCCGCAATTCCCAACTGCGCGTCGTTTGCGCCCAACTTGTAGCGCAATGCGTCCAAAGTTCCGTTTATAACGGATGTGTCAAAGCCGAACAGAAAGCCGCCCAAAGCAGCCGCGCAAGCTATAAACAACGCATATCCGACGGAATATTCTTTTTGAGCCATAAGAGCGTCCTTACATATTTTGTGTTTTACGATTTAATACTAAAATAATATTTGGCTTAAGAGAAAGTGGCAGAAATTGCAAAAATCTTGCAGAAAGTGATACGGCGGATAAAAAAGATACAATATTATCTGTTCGCGCCCAAATAATTATACCCACAAATTGCACAAGCAAGAGCGTCGAAAGCGTCGTCTTTTATTTTGTCTGCGGGAAGTCCCAAAAGCGCTCTTACCATATATTCGACCTGCCCTTTTTCGGCTAATCCGTTTCCTGTTACCGCTTTTTTTATTTGGGTAGGGGAGAACTCGCTGTATTTTGCGCCGCTTTGTCCGACGACGAGCATTACTACCCCGCGCGCGTGTCCCAAAACAAACGCCGAATTTATGTTTTTGCCGACAAAAGGCGTTTCCACGCTTATTAAATCGGGTTTGTGTTTTTCTATGACCTCTTTTACGCTTTCATAAATTCCGCACAAACGAAAAGGCAAATCCTGCTTTACGTCTAATTTTACAACACCGTATTCGACGGGGCTTAGTTTTGACGAGGCAACATTTATTATCCCGTAGCCGAGCGCGCGCGAGCCGGGGTCTATTCCGAGTATTTTCATAATTTGTTAAAAAAGCCGAGAACGTATTTTGTTCTCGGCTTTTTTCCCTTCATTTTGGGGTTATTGACACTGTATTCTCATAAAATCAGGCGCTTTTTCAAATCCGTAAATTGACGGAGTTGGTTGTTTATCAGCGCTTTCGGTGCTTGTTTTTTCTCTGTCAATGCCGTAAATGCTTCCGCCGCTGTTTGAGCCTTTTATTCTATGTTCGTTTACTTTCTGAATATCGGCTGTAGATGTTATTGTTTGCGTTGCAGGTTCGCTCGTATCCGAATTTGGTGTAAAATCAGTAGTTATATTCGATACTCCTTGTGAAGCGCCGACTAATTCTTCAATTTTTATCACCTCTGTTGTTGTTGCATTTCCATCGAACATATTTATTTTTTCACCTTTTTCAAAAGGGCTTGGTTTTACAATAAACGATGATGCAACGTGTTCTTTTACTTCGTCTTCGGAAGCGTTAAGTCCTGCTATGATGAAGAAAACTTTGATTTTTCCGTTCATATTCTCGTTGAAATCTGCGCCGAAAACAATGTTTGCGTTTTCTGCATCAACTTTCAGGTTAATCGCGTCTTGCGCTTTTTCGAGAATTTCGAGCGGAATATCGTCGCCGACAAGATACAATGCAATCACACCTTTGGCGTTTTGCATATTTACTCCGTCGATAAGCGGGCACGAAATCGCACGCTCAATCGCTTCCATCATTGCCTGTTCGCCGTAGTCCCAAGGCGCGCCGTTTGAGGGTGCGTCATAAGTCGATTCTCCCACTCCTATGAAGAGATCCCCTTGACATTCCTCTAAGGTTTTCTTTAAATCTTGGAAGTCAAGTTTGATTGTCGATGCGTCTCTTGTTACATTCACAAAACCTGCAACCATATCCGAAACGAACTCGTCGATTTTAGAAAATCTGACCGAAGCGGGAATATTGGCGTCGCCTATGCAGAAAACTTTTTGGTTGTCGATAACTTCAATCGCGTCAACTTGATCTCTCAGGTCGCTTATGCCTTTAGCGGCTCTGTTCATCACTATTTTGCCTTCAAATCTGAACGGTTTGGTGACCATTGCGATAACATTAGCGCCTTCTTCTTTCGCTATTCTTGCTACAACGGGCGAACAACCTGTTCCCGAACCGCCGCCTTCTCCTGCAATAATGAATACCAAACTTGCGCCGCGTAAAACTTTGCGCAGTTTTTCTTCGGATTCATTAGCCGCCGCTTCTGCGATTTCCGGGTGCATCCCTGCGCCGAAACCTTTGCAGGTCTTTTCGCCCAAAAGCATTACTTTGCAATTATCCGTGCGCTTTTTGTTTAACGCCATATAATCGGTATCGGTCATAATATACTCGACATCTTCACAAGGATTTTTTGTGAGAATGTGTTTCAATATGTTTCCGCCGGCATTACCACAACTCAGTACTACGGTTCTGATTTTTGGGATTATAAAGTTCGCAGACACAAAATCCTCATCAAAATCGCTCTCCACAGCAACCGATTGCGCTGTTTGTACCATTGGTTGTCTGAGCGCTGTTGAGTCCGCCCTATTACCTTTAGCCACACCAATATTGAGCTCCGCAGGCTCAATATCCAACCCTAATTTTGAAAAATCAACAGGCATTTAAATCCTCCCTTAAGAAATTTGTATGTTTTTAATTGTTTCTTTCAAATTATTAAAAAACGCTCCGACTCCACCGCTGTTTCTGTTTTTAGATTTTGCGGAACCGCTTTTTTTCTTTCTCTTTACTCCTTCCGAGTATTCGTAGTTTTCCATTCCGTATTGGCAAAGTCCGATAAGTGTGCTGAAACTCGGGTCATCGTTCAATCTTGGAAATTCTTTTATCGGTATAACGTTAGGCTTGCCGATTTTTACGGGCAAATCAAGAACTTGCATAGCAATAGACGAAATTTCTTTAAGCATTGACGTTCCGCCTGTTATTACTATGCCGTTTTGCAAAATAATATTTCTGTAGGTTGTATTTGCTATGTTGCCGTTCAGTGCGTCTTTTACATTTCCGAACAAGTGTATTACAATATCACGAACCCACGAAGCAAGCGTACCGACCAGTAAAATGCCTTTTTCACCGTTCAAAAAATCAACTTGAATAGTTTCTTTGCTTCCTGTTTTTTCGGGATTGGCGCAAGCATATTCTTTTTTAATGCTTTCCGCATAATCCGTGCTTATATTCTGAAGCAGTTTTTTAATTTCTTTGGTAATGGCTCCGCCTGCTCTTTCCGCATTACAACAAGTCAAAACAGGATATTTATCTCTAAACACCGATAAATCACTGCAACCTTCACCAATATCGACGATTGCAACTCCTGCATCTTTCTGCTCTTCCGTCAAAACCGCAAGCGCCGAAGCCAAACTTGCCGCAACAGGAATAAGTTTTATATTTCCTTCTTCCACGTCGTCGTTATCGACCGCAAATGCTTTACTTATAACACTTTCCAAATTTGCGATATGGCTTTGAGAATCCGTAATGATGTGCCCAGCCGCTTTAATTTCCTGTCCGTTGAGACCTATCGGATTTTCTATTGCTCTGTTGCTGTCCACCTGAAAACATTGTGTTATCATTCCGATTTTTTTGAAGCCGTTGGGTAATACGGACGCTTCAAGCGATTTTTTTAACCACCGAATATCTTCTTCGCCGACTTCTCCGATTTTTGTTGCATAATCGACGCTTTGGATATGCCGCATTTCGGTGGCGGTGTTTTTGCCGCTTATGTTATTGCCCGAAACGGAATAATAAACAGGCGTTTTAGACGGGTCAATATCCTCGCCCCAGTTTTCCTCGACTTCTTTTATTGCCAAATAAATGCAGCTTTTTAATTTCTCCATATTTTTCACATCGCCGTTAGAAAAGCCCTCTGCTTGGCGCATCGCGTATGCGGGAATATGCAATTCTCCGTCTTCGTCCTGTGTTGCAACTGCCACCTTAACCCATCTTGAGCCGAGGTCAATAGCCACTAATGTTTTTTCAGTATCTATCATAATATGTCCCCCTATACTATCTTGCATAAACGACATTTTCAAACGCGTCCAGATAGCGCACGGGAGCTCTTCTGTTTCTGCGTAAAATATCTTCAAATACTACGAAATCGTCAAGTCCGAACCTCAATGTTCCGTTCAGGCGAACAGGCACCGAAATATTGCTTGCCGTAAATTCCACAATCCCAAAATCCCTAAAATGCATACTTCTTATATTGTTTGCATTTCTCCCCGTTCCTCTTACGCTTAAATATGTTCTTTCTAACCTTTTAAGGTCTTCGGGAACGATTCGACGCCCAAATTCGCTTTGGAAAACTCGAAGTCCGACAATCAGAGGAATATTGCCTCTCGTTTCAATGTTTTCGCTCGCCCACAAATATCCGTATCTGTCAGCCCACAGTAATTCGTTGTTTATAACGAACAGGTATCTGGGCGTTCTTTGTGTAATCCTTATTTCAAGCGACTGTTCAAACGGTCTTCTGTTTACTCTGACTTTTTCCACGCCTTCGATTTTTGCTATCTGTTTGGAAATTTCTCGGGTCGATACATTAAAAAGGTGTGCGTTTTCGTCGAGTTCCAGAATATCTTCTATTGCACTCAAATCCAAGTTTTCTCCGCCTCTTATTTCGTGTCCGTGTATGCTGATATAAGGCGTTATTTTTTCTCCTACAACAGGAAGCACAGCCGAGTAAACAAAGGCAATTCCTGCAATTACAGCCGCCGCAATAATGCCGCGCCCGAAAAAGTTGGAAACCTTTGCCCGTTGTTGTGCCGCTTTTCTTTGAGCGTTGGGACCTTTTCTTCTTTTCTTAGCCATTCTTTCCCAATTCCTTTATTAAATTCTCAATTTCCTCGTCAATATTACCCGCGCCGACTACCACGATTATATCGCCCGCTTTGGCAATTTTCGCGCATTCTTCCGCGATGTTTTTTTGCGGAACGATTTTCGATGTCGCTTTCTTGAAAAACTTTGCAATACTTTCTTCGCTGACGCCTTCAATCGGTTTTTCTCTTGCGGGATAAATTTCAGTCATAAGCACAACATCACAGCCATTTTCGAGCGAGGTTGCAAAATTCTCGGCAAAATCACGCACTCTTGTAAACGTATGCGGCTGAAATATCGTAATAAGCCGATTTGTTTTAACGTTTTGCAATGCCGCAAGGGTTGCCGAAATCTTTGTCGGATGATGCGCATAATCGTTATATACTGTAATTCCGTTTATTTCGGTAATTTTCTCAATTCTTCTTTTAATTCCGTCGAATTCACCTGCACCGCGCGCCGCCGTTTCAAACGAAATTCCGAGTTTCAATGCAGAGCAAATCGCTCCGAGCGCGTTTAATACGTTATGTTCGCCTATAAGCTTAAGTTCGACATTTCCCAAAAAATTCTCGTTTTCATAAACATCAAAAACAGTTTTTCCGTTTTCGTATCTTATGTTTTCTGCTCGATATTCCGCGTCTGCCGAAAATCCGTAAGTTATTTTTTCACAGCCGATTTGAGACAAAATTTCGCGAACTCCCGCCGACCCAATGCAAAGCACTGTCGAACCGTCGTTTACCACTTTGCCGAAAAACTGCAAAAAAGCCTCTTTTACGCCGTCGAATGTTTTGTAGATGTCGAGGTGTTCCGCTTCTATTCCGACGCACAAGGCAAGTTTTACCTTTCTCATTTCCAAGAAACTTCTGTCGTATTCGTCCGCTTCTACAATAAAATATTCGTCGTTGTTTCCGATTTGCGCTCCGCTTTTCTGCCCTGAAAAAATGCCGCCGACAATTACCGAGGGAGAAAGCGCCGCCGCGTTCAAAATACTTGCCAAAAAACCTGTTGTCGTCGATTTTCCTGCCGAACCGCAAACCGCAATAACGTTTTTGCACTCTTCTGCCATCATTGCAAGCATTGCCGCTCTTTTTATTGTCGGTTTCTGCGAATTTCTTGCAAAAACAAGTTCGATATTGTCGTCTTTTATTGCCGAGGAATAAACCACCAAATCACTTTTCTGCAAATCCGTGTTTTCTGAATGCCCGATATGAACGTGGATACCTGCTACAATAAGTTCTTTTACAACGTCGCTTAAACAAAGGTCGCTACCGCACACGTCGAAGCCGCGCGCTTTCAGCCAAAACGCCATCGAGGAGCACCCCGAGCCGCCTATGCCCAAAAAATAGATTTTTTTTGCGTTTATCATAACCTTTATCTCCTGCTTATCAATCAATCAATTCATCGACGTCAGATATCTCTCCGTAATTAACCGTATTGGGGTTTTGTACAGATATATATTTATCTTGAGCGCTAAAAATTACATATTCAGGGTTTCCGAGCAAATCCATTTGGCTTGCAGAAAATGAGCCGCGTGCTTGCGCGTCGTCTTTTGGGTCATACGGGCGCGCGTTGAAACTTCTTCTTTGGACGGGGTTGGCTTTTTCCCAAATGTCCGTGTATGTTTTTTCATCAATAATAGTTAATGTTCTTAACTTTACGTTGGAGTATATTACGAATTTACCTTGCCCCTGAAAAGACGGACGCAAGTCGGCGGGCATCACGAATTTATTCTTCGTGGCTCCAGCAGCACCCGACAGCGTAACATCGTAGGACATATATCCAAGGTTTTCCATAAACTCAAAACTCCAAATTATCTAATAAAAACAAATATACTCATATAATATACTATAATTCTGCACGTAAAACACAAAAAAACACAAAAAATCATAAAAAAACACTGGAAGTGAATTTGTGCAAAAAAAACAGCTCTCGCCTTGTTGTTAATGTGGGTGTGAATAACTCGTTGTTTTATAGCGACTTACGTAGTAATGTTTTGCTTTGTTGGCATTTTGCGTTTGGCGGGTGTAATCTTTTCTAAAATAAAAAAGTTGCCCGTGATTTCTCACAGGCAACTTTTTAGCCGTTTTGGGGCTGTTGCTTAGTCGTCGATTCTAACCAAAGTTACACGACGGTTCATTTCTCTTCCTGCTTGCGTATCATTGCTTGCTATGGGGAATTCTTCACCCATACCGACAGCTCTGAGTTGTGTCGCGGGAATGCCTTGCTGTATGAAGTATTGCATAACCGAGTATGCTCTTTCACGAGACAATCTCAGGTTATTCTGAATTCTTCTCGCCGAGCGAACGCCTTCCGCAGAAGTGTGTCCTTGAATTTCAAGGCGAACTTCTGGCCAATCTCTGAGCGAGCGAACAACTTGGTCAAGAGCTGAAAACGATTCGGGGAGCAATTCAGCGCTTCCGATTCTGAAGTTAACGCCTCTCAATACCAATCCTTCTCTCGGAATTTCGAATGCAACGGGCGCTTCCACAGGTATTTCAATCGGGTCTTGATTGAAAATTACCGATATTGTATGGTTTTGCGAAACACTTGGGAAAGTGTGTTGCATAACCGCGCCTACATTTATACCGTCAACAAGAACTTGTCCGATAGAGAAACCTTGTGCAGGAGCGATATTGTAAACTACAAGTCGTCCTTCTCTTACTTCGTTTATTCCCATCGGGGTTATTGTTCCCTGACCTGCCGCAACCGATGCGTTAATAGTGAAGGTCGGAGTCGGCACAACCGGTCTGTCCACTTCTACTACAAGTGTGTCGATTATCAATCTTTCAAGGAATACTGTGTCTCTTACAGTAATAGTATCTCTCGGTCTCGGAGCTTCAATCGGAGCCATAATCGGCAAACTCGGAATAGTAAGTCCGTTCCAACCAAGCGACGCTACAAATCTCAACTTAGGCTCAACACCTGTTTCCATAAGAATACTGCTGGGAGTGCCGCTTGCTTCAAGTGTTCCGTCATTGTTTCGTGTCATGCCGGTTTGCGATGTTTGTCTGTCGCCAATGAATACGCCGTATTCGTGGGCAAGAGAAATATCAAAACCCATACTGACTGTAATTCCGGGAGGCGTCATAATGGCAAATCCGGGAGAAATACGAATCGGGTCGTCAAGTAATCCACGTCCTCTGTAATACTGATCGGCTGCAGTTGGCTGGATTGTGTATGTTCCTGGTCTAAGTTCATTCGGTTCTCCCTGACCCCATAATGCAAAAGATTCTTCTCGCGCTATGCTTCCAAATCTTGGTGCCGCCGAGAAATCAGCAAAAAGGCTCAGCCAATAAGTAGGGCGAACTTCAAGCGCACTGTTCAAATAAAACACGTGGTCGTTTCTATGCTGGGTAATCCAACGCAAACCATAGTTTATGTGGAAAAGGACAGGGAAGTTATCAGACATTTCTCTGAAATCCCAAGTCCAAAGCATTTTCATATCTACTTCGGGACTGCCTGATGTAAAATTGTTGTATGCGCCTGTATTAGACCTTAAATCAGCGGTGTAAGGATTGTCCGCTCCCGCGTACATATATGCCGCTCCCATTCTTTGGTCCAAAAACTGAGTGCCTCTCGGGAACCAGCCGTGGTTAGCAACACCTGTCGGAACTGTAAGCGCTCCGTAATACGCCATTTGGAAAAAGTTATTACGCTGTACGGGCGGATATCTGAATTTTAATGATACTTCCAAATCGCCAATGCCTGTCTGAGTCCAAAAACCATCACCAACCCATGCAAGAGGATCATCACCTCTGCCGGGCCAGTCCCAGTTCAAGCCTGCTCTAGAGAAATTAGGGAAAGTAAAACCGTCTCCTATGTTGTCTATATAAAGCGGAAGCATAACGCCTAAATCCAAAAACCGCGTTAAACCGTAGGCTATACTGAAATTAAAGGTTGTAATGCTTGGACGCGCATCTACATAATCCCAGTCAGGATCAAAGTGAAGTGTACTGGTTGGTACTCTAAGACTTTCCCAACGATAAACATTTTTGATAAAATCTTTGTCTAATGAATGGTTTGCATAGACATTAAGTGCTAATCTGCCATAACCCAATGTTTGCGCTGACAAAGTGTTCCATACTCCCACGTGGCCAAATCTGCTGATGTTTCTTGTTTCATCAGGATCTGGTCCTGCTACTGCTGTCGATACTAAAATCATTACGGCTAATGCCGCTGCCCAAATTTTTCTCATTTGAGTCTTACTCCTTCGTTTAAATTGTTCATTTATTATAAATTTCTCCATATCTAATTAGTATAATACAATAAATCGAAATTTGCTTGTTTTTTTACCACTAAATTAAATTTTTCTTTTATTCGTAAATAATCTCGTACGGATAACCTTGTTCGGCAAGAAAAATCTGTCTTTTCATCGCAAAGTCAAGCTCGGTTGTGTCGCGCGTAACTATAGAATAAAATGTCGCCTGCGAGCCGTTAAGTTTGGGGCGAAGTATTCTGCCGAGCCGTTGCGCTTCTTCCTGTCTGCTACCGAACATTCCCGATACCTGTATGGCGACGTTCGCGTCGGGCAAGTCCACTGCCATATTTCCCACGCGCGAAAGTACCAAGACGTTCAAATCGCCGTGCCTGAACCTTTCGTACAATTCGTCTCTGTCCGAGTTTTTTGTGTTTCCTTTAATTACGGGCGCGCCGAACTCTTTACCGTAAAGGTCGATTTGTTCTATATATTGCCCCAAAATCAGGATTTTTTCGCCTTTGTGCTTTTCAAGCAAATCAGCAACGACGGGCATTTTATTTCTGTTTTCGTACGCTTCTCTTATTTGGTCTCTTTTTCCGAGCGAAAGATAGGTCAATTTTGCTCCGGCATTCAAATCTACACGGATTTCTACGCATTTTGCCTGTGCAATCCAACCCTCTTTTTCGAGGTCTTTCCACGGTTTATCGAATTTTTTCGGACCTATAAGCGCAAAAACATCTGTCTGCAAATTGTCTTCTCTGATTAAAGTTGCGGTAAGTCCGAGCCGACGTCTTGCTTGGATTTCTGCGGTAAACTTAAACACGGGAGCGGGAAGCAAATGCACTTCGTCGTAAATTATAAGTCCCCAATCCTGCGAATTAAATATAGAAAAATGCAAAAAATCGCCCTCTTTGTCTTTACGGTATGTCAAAATTTGATAAGTCGCTATAGTTATCGGCTTTATCACTTTTTGCTCGCCCGAATATTCGCCAATGTCGTCGTCGGTCAGATTTGTGCGGTTTAATATTTCGCGTTTCCATTGATGCGCCGCCGTTATGTTTGTCACCAAAATGAGCGTTTTTTTTGCGAGAGTAGCCATCGTTTTTATGCCAACAACGGTTTTTCCCGCGCCGCAGGGAAGAACAACTACGCCGCTTGCACCGCGCAAATTATCGTCGCCGATAAATGAATCCACTGCCAATTTTTGGTAATTCCGCAAAACGAACGGTTGTTTGTCAAGCCCGACTTCTCTCATTTTTATGTTATAATTTTCACCGTCGGTAAAGCCTGCAATATCGTTAATAGGATAGTTTAAATCGATAAATTTTTGTTTGAGAACACCGCGGTATTTATCTTGCACGAAGTAATTTTCGCCCTCTTTATCTATATAATCGCAAACACTTGGGTTTTTGGATAGCTGGGCGAGCAATTTGGGTTCAACGGAGCATAATTTTAAACGTCCGTTCTCTTTTATCAACTCTATTTTGCCAAATCTTCCGCTTATCTCCTCAATTTGACTTATTACATTTGAAGGGATTGGGTATTTAGTGTATTTTTCGAGCGAGGCGATTATGGTTTGCGCCGAAAGTCCTATCGTTTTCGCATTCCATAAAGACAGCGGCGTAATCGAATAGGTGTGAATATATTCGGGGCACTTTTCCAAATGTGCAAATCCCGAAAGCAAGTCGCGCGCTTCTGTGAATTTCGGATTATCCGCTTCAAGCAAAATTGTGCCGTCGCTTTGTATTATCAGTGGATTTTTAGTGTCAAAACTCATAATTTTTTTGTAAATTCCTATCTTTTAAGCCGCAAAATTACTATTTGCCAACTATTAAATATGTTAAAATGTTGCAATAATCGCATTTTTTCGGTTTTTTTGCCCGCCATTTAGTATTTTCGCTCGAAATGTTTTACAATTGTTTTGTGAAAGAGTGTAAAATGACAGAAAATAAAAAATATGATGTCGCCATAATCGGCACGGGTTTGGGCGGACTGATGTCGGGAGCGCTTTTGGCAAAAAACGGAAAAAAAGTTTTGCTTGCAGAACAACATTCGGTTCCCGGGGGGTGCGCGACAACATTTAAGCGCGGCGGTTTCAAAATGGAAGTGGGCTTGCACGAAATGGACGGGCTTTATAAAGAGGACATCAAAACCAATCTTTTTGACAAACTCGGAGTATTTGATAACATAGAAATAGTGAAAGCTTCCGAATTTTACAAAATCCAAACCTCTGACAAAAAAATTGACTTTACAATGAAAGACGACCCGATTGCGCCGATAAACGAATTGTGCGAACTTTTCCCCGCCGACAAAAAAGGGATAAAAAAATTCTTTTCGACAGTCATCGGAATTCGCAAAAATATAAATAAAATCTCAAAATTCGGGAAATATAAACCTCTGCTTTTCGCGTTTTTTCCGTTAACCTTGCCGTATTTGTTCAGTAATATGAAACAGACGCTCGGAATTTTTTTGAACAAGCACGTAAAAGATGAAAGAGTGAAGTTAATTCTTGCGGCGAACACCGCTTATTATCACGATAATCCGATGGAACTTTCGATGATTTATTTTTCGTCGGCGCAGGCAAGTTATCTTATGGGGGGTGGAAATTTTGTTAAAGGCGGCTCGCAGAATTTGTCGGATTATTTAGCGAAATTCATTAAAGATAACGGCGGAGAGCTTGTTTTTAACTCGACCGTAAACGAGATTATTATCGACGAAAAAACAAAAGCCGCAGTCGGAATAAAAGCGAAAAACAAAAAAGGCGAAACCGCCGAATATTACAGCGACAGAGTAATCGCAAACTGCGCAATTCCGATTTTATACGACATTCTTCCCAAAAATGAAAGCGATATTTTGCGAAAAGAATACGGTAAATACAAAGGTGCAAGTTCGCTTTTGTCTGTTTACATCGGCTTTTCAAAAACGCTCGAAACAGTCGGCGTTAAGGCGTACAACACTATTATTTTCGACGAAAGTTTAAAAACGCTTAACGATTTTACGAAGAGCGTGCGTTCGGGCTACGAAACTTGCCCGATGTTTTTTGTAGATTACGAAAAAATCGACTCTTCAATGGCGCCCGAAGGCAAAAGTTGCGCCACAATTTGCTTAACCGACTACATAGAAAACTGGAAAAATTTAAGCGATGAAGAATACAAAAACAAGAAAAAAGAAGTTGCCGAAATCTTGATAAACCGTTTAGAAAAAGAATTTCCCGGAATAAAAGATTTGGTTGAAATTTACGAGGTAGGCACGCCGAAAACAATAAGCCGCTACACAGGAAATCCGACGGGAACCGCTTACGGTTTTGCGCAAAATCCGGGGCAGATGGTTTTTGAACGCCCCAAACACAAAACGCCGATAGAAAACTTGTATCTTTCGTCGGCGTATTCAATTCCCGGCGGCGGATTTTCGGGCACAATTATAGGTGGCGCAATGTGTTCGAGAGCTGTATTAAAGGATATAAACGCAAAAAAATAACAGAAATATGAGGTCTTTATGATTAAGAAAATTTCGATATTAATTTTAATTTTTGCTCTGTTTCTTTTGAACGGATGCGGCAGAAAAACAATGCTCAACAGGGTGTCGGATACTCTTTCGGGCGGTGGAAACGCCTCTTTCATAATGAACGACGACGACCCCGAATTTGTAGCCGCGGCGCTTCCCTTGGCGCTGAAAATGTACGAGGGACTTATCGAGGCAAATCCGAGGCACGTCGGGCTTAGAAGCGCGGCGGCTATGGGCTTTGCGTCTTACGCTTATGCGTTTCTTCACTACAACGCCGACACTACAAGCGACCCTATAATGAGACGACACCTTTTTACCCGCGCAAGAAATATGTACATTAGAGCAAGGGACTACGGACTTTCGGCGTTAGAATTGCGCCACCCGAATTTTCGCGCGGAATTGGCAAAAAATCCCGAAGCAACTCTTGCCGCCGTCGGAATTCGCGACATAGATTTGCTTTATTGGACGGGAATTGCGTGGATGGGCGCATTTACTTCCGACAGGTCTAATTTTCGCCTTGCGCTAACCGTTCCTCAAGCAAAAGCGCTTCTTTTTAGAGTAGCCGAACTAAACCCCGACTACGGAAACGGCGCGCTTGACGAGTTTTTCATAACGCTTTTCGGCACAATGCCCGCGTCTATGGGCGGCGACCCCGAAAAAGCGCGCTATCATTTTGAGCGGGCGGTAAAATTATCCGAAAATCAAAGCATTTCGGCATACATAAACTACGTAATGGCAATAAGCGTTTCCAACCAAAACGGCGCAGAATTCGACTCATTGTTGAACATTGCCGCCCAAATTCGCGTGGACGACATTCCCGAAATGCGCCTTTTGAGAGTTCTGCAAAATCGCCGCGTTAGGCATTTAAGGGAAAACAGAGATTTGTTTATTCGTCCTATAGTTATACAGAAAGAGGAAGAGATTTCTTCCGGAATTCTTGAAGATTAGCCAACAACCCATTAACCTTTTCTAAAAACAACTCCTCATTTTGAACAGGGGAGTTGTCGTGCAATAAAATTATATCGCCGTCTTGGGCGGCAGTCGCCTTTGCCAAATTCGGAATGTTTTTTATAGCCGATAAAATACGGTTTCCCCCGTCTCGCGTTGATTTCGACCAACCAACGCATTGCAAATCCAGTTTTTTGAGCGCCCCAAACAAATGCGGATTTGAAAGCCCGACAGGCGGACGATAGAGGCGGATTTTCGTAGGGGCAGGTTTGAAACCTGCCCTTACTGTATTTAGAATATCTTCCAAAATTCGTACACTTTCGCCAATTTCTTCTGTCATTTTTTTTGTCATTCTGAAATTACTTGTCCAATGGTGGTGTAAATCGTGCGAGCCGAGAGTATGCCCGTCTTTGACGATTTTTCTTACAATTTCGGGATATTTTTTCGCGTTTTCGGCAATGCAAAAAAAAGTCGCTTTTTGATTATATTTTTTCAGTAATTCCAAAACGCGCGGCGTAATATTCGGACTAGGACCGTCGTCGAAAGTTAGATAAATCGTATTTTGGGGCGCATTTTTAATTTTGCAGACAGATTTTCCGAAAATATTCAGCGACAAAAACCGAACTCCGCAGAACATCAGTGCGAAAAATAGTCCGAGAATAGTGTAAAGAATAAACATAAAACAAAGAAAATTATCTGACCAACGCGCTTGCAAGTATCATAATTGCTTCTTTTGATAAATCACGGTTTTTTAGAGCATAGTAAATTTCATTAAGAGTTTTTTCGTCTATGCGTAATGTTCCACACTTTTTATTGTTAACGTGATACGTGAGTGTTCTCAATAATAAATAAACGGCTATTTTTACATTTAATTCTAATGTGTTTTGTTTTTCAGCATAAAACGGAACAAACTTGACTATCCAAAAACAATATAATGCAACCTCGTTTATTTCTCCCATAATGCAGTCGTGGAATACACGGAAATAAACTTTTCGCATTTGAATTTTATTTATAATTTCACACATAACAACAGCATTACATTGTAAATTTTCGGGAAATAAAGATTTAGGTGCGGTGTTTATCGTTTTACAGAGTTTTGCCGCCGTAATAACAGCAACTTTTTGAGAGATGTTTTCGTAAACAGGAAACTCAAACGGGTCATTTTCTCGTCTCATCAAATCTCCTTATGCAGGAATTTCGGTATTTATGTTAGCGAGAAAATTCATAAACATTGTATTTTGGGAAATGTCAGATTCTTTTTCGTCGAATATGTCCCAAAATCCCTTTTTTTCATCTCTCACAGGAGAATTTTCTATGTTTCGCGAATTTTTCACAAATTCACTATAAACATTGTCTGTGATTTTGATTTCCATAAGGCAAACCTCCTCTTTATTTTCTTTCAAAATACTATATTCCTGAAACTGTGCGCAAGGGATTAGTAAAAAAACGAATGAAAAATTCAGTTTTAGAAAAAAATTCCCCATTTCACTGAAAACAAATATTTCTCCAAATCTTTTGGTTTACTTTTTTCTTGTTATTTATAATACAAAAATGCGGTAGCAAAACTTACCGAATTCGAGCGAGTTTTACCGCATTTTTGCATTACTTTTTCTGCAAATTCGTTCGCATCGTCAAATTCTACAATTAATATTACTTTTTCGTCCAAAATCTCGGCGATTTTTAACGCGCTTTCAACGGAACGGTCGCATACTGTAAAATTTGCGCCTTTAATTCCGAACTCTTTTGCGAGCATTCCGCCGAGCGAATTGTGCGTAGAAAAAACAAAATCTTTAGGCGAGCCTAAACCCGTTTCGTCAAATTTATCTAAAAAAGAAATAGTTTCGTCCAAACAACCAAGCGCGGAAACGCAAATTATCGCCTGGGCGACCGTCGCCTCCGAGATTTTTTTCTGACTTTCGATAACTGATTTCGCCGCCAAATACGCCAACTGATATACGGTCGGTACTCTTCTGGCAAGAGACGATGGCAATAGGTTTTTCATTGTATCTAAATCGCTTTTTGTTATTTTTACGGTTTGCGTAATTGTAGGGGCGTATTGCATACGCCCTGAATATAACGTACAAACATCAGGGCGTATGCAATACGCCCTGACGTCGCACATTTCAATTACCACCGCCGAATTGTTTCCGCCAAAACCAAAAGATGTTTTTAACACGAATTTGCTTTGCTTATCTATTGCTTGGGTATTCGGAGAAACGCCGATGTCCTCATCTTGCTCCGTAAAACCAGCCGACGGTGGAATTATCCCATTTTTCATTGCGTTCAAAACCATTGCGGTTTCAATCGCTCCGCTTGCGGCAAGCGTGTGTCCGATTTCGCCTTTAAACGACATAAACGGCGGAATATTCTCTCCGAAAACTGCTCTGTAAGCATTCGTTTCCGTCAAATCGTTGTCTAAAGTTCCTGTGCCGTGCGAGCAAATCCAGTCTATTTTATCGGGCGAAATTCCCGCTTCGTTAATCGCCTGATTTATCGCCGAAATCGCACCTTCTCCGTTTGGACTTGGCGCGGTTGCGTGATATGCGTCGCAGGACGAGCCGTATCCGATTATGTAAAATTCGGGGCTGAGATTGTTTGTTTTTGCGAATTTTTCACTGCATAAAATAACGCCGCCCGCTCCCTCGCCTAATTTTATTCCCGCCCTGTTTTTGTCGAACGGGTGGGCGTTTCCGCTCGGATCAATCAGCATAAGCGAGCCGAAGCCGTTTTCGGTAAGTCCGCATAAGGCGTCGCTTCCGATGGCGGCGGCAAAATCGACGGCGCCTTTTTCGATTGCTTTTTTGGCAAGTCCGATTGCGTGAAGTCCTGAAGAACAAGCGGCGGAAATCGTAAAATGTTGCTTGAATTTATATTTTTCGGCTAAAAAATTCGTCATTTCGCCGGCTTCGTGTCTCAAAAAAGATTTACCGATAATTTCGTCTGTTTTTTTTGCTTTCAGATATTCGCTTTCGCTTCTGTCTAAACCGCCGACGGTTGTTCCTACAAACAATGCGGACGAAAATTCGTCGAAATTTACATTTTTAAGCAGATTATCAAGGACAATGTCGGCAAATTTTTCGGTTTTTCCGTAATTATCGCCTGATTGAGCGCCCGTCGCCGTCTGTTTGGAAATATTTTCGCAGTTAAACGAGTGGCGAATTATCGGAATTTTCATTGATTTCTGTTCTCCGAAATGTATTTTGCCATACTTGCGACGCTCGCAAAAACTTCGCGCCCTACCTGCGGGCTCGGGATTTTTACGCCGTATTTTTTCTCAATCATAATTGTTAGTTCAAGCGTGTCGATGGAGTCGATACCCAATTCGCCGTTTACAAGTTGCGCGTTTTCATCAATGTCATTCGGTGTAATATCAGAAAGTTCGAATAAATCAACGATTTCCAATTTTAGTTCTTCAATAAGTTCTTTCATTTTTTCTCCTGATTTGTTTTAATTTTTTAGCCCAACGGCATTAAAATAATATTTGCCAAATCCCCAAAACAAAAAACGAGGGAGATTGCCCTCGTTTCTCCAAATTCAAATCTCACCCATAATTCGTCTTTCTTTGCGCGCCGCGGCAATTTCTGCATTTATTTCCTCGTCTGTAATATCGGAAGTTCCTGCTATCTCGGCAGCCCGTCGCATTGCTCCTAAGATTCTTTGCGCCTCTGATTTTCTCAAAGTTTTGCAGGCATTGGTTTTTAATGAATACATAATAAACTCCTTGTTTATTGGGGGTTCTTTTTGTTAAATATACCATTTGCCAAATCCCAAAAACAAAAACGAGAACAGCGCCCTCGTTTTTGCTAATAAAATCATCTAACCGCCATAAAACAGTTTCACAAACTCCGCCACCGTCAATCTATGCACCCCTAAAATCCGAGCAATAACGCTTTTGGGAACTTTTTTTATCAAGCAATTCTTTGATTTCCATTTCTCAGCCTGTTAATTTTTTGACTTTCGATTTACTGCCGAACGGACGACCTAATTTAACTTTCTCCACTTTTTTACGGGCGAGGGAACTTCGCGTGTGCGTTGGGAGATGAGGTTGCGTTCGATTTCGGCGGAAAGTCTGACAACATTACCATAATTTCGTTTATCTTGTTGTGCATTTTAGTATTTTAGAATGTTTTTGAGTAAAAAATAACTAATTTGACATATTTTCAAGAGGTGATTTTGAGGAAATTTCTTACGCAAATTGACAAATTGTTAGTTGGAAGCATTACAGTTGGCTTTACGTTTCTAATAGGTTTGTTGTGGTGGATATTTACACCAAGCCACCTTGTCCCTATGTGGCTTTTGTCTTTGGTAATTATATTGGGTTATTTTATGTGTATTATTACGTATGGAATTTGTAAATCAAAAGAGAGAGTCGTTTTATATACTCTACCAAGAGTAAAAGCGATTGATAGAGCAAAAAAATTAACGTTTATAGTAGAAAAAAACGAACTATTTTCACAAGGTATGATGGTATCAATTTGTCATCAACAATTTGACAGTCAAATTGAAAAATTACTTGGAATTGGAATTGTAGAGACAATTAACACAAGCGGTAATATGCAAATTGTTTTCTATGATAACGATATTTCAAATAACGAACACTATGAACTAATTGGAAATCTGCAAAACAACAAAAAAGATTGTTGTGCAATTAAAATAAAGCCAACAATCCACAAAGATTTACTAAAAGGAGAATTAAAATGGTTTTGACAAATGAAAAAATTGAGGCGAAAGTAATTAAAGTTATTGACGATAAAAAAATCGTTATTAACAAAGGAATTGCTGATAATGTAGCGAAAGGTCAGCGTTTTCAAATCTATTATCTAGGCGAGGAAATTTTAGATCCTGATACGCAAGAAAGTTTAGGGAAATTAGAAATAATATGTGGTGAAGCAATTGTAGAGCACCCACAGGAAAAAATGTCCACGCTTGTTTCTGATTTATTTAGATTAGTGCCTAGGAAAATAACGCGTAATGGACTTTATCCTTTTGTTGCTAATGTGGAAGAGACAACCGATACAAAAGAAACAATACCTTTCGAAAATATTACGAATGAGTGTTTGGCTAGACGAATAAGGTAAAAATCATTTATATTTGTGTTGGTAATAAGAATGAAAGTATCAGATTTTCATTCTTATATTTCCTCACTCAACCCATACAACCCATAAACCAACAAATCAATCTCCCTCTCCAACTCACTCGTATCAGCCGCAGGGTTTTCCTTTTTTGCAGAGAGAATTTCATCAACAAGAGCAATAAACGGTTGCTGTTCTGACAACGGGACTTTTTTTATTGGTAATTTTCCGAGATTGACTTTTTTAACTTCGGCAAACAAACGTCCTTTCTCTTGTGCGATTTTTTGATATACTGAATTAAGCAAACGACTGTTTAACAGTGCCAATAAATACTTCAAACTAAACGTTTCGTCAATTTTCCCTATGTTATAAACGTTGTTTAGGTTTATGTATTTGTTTGTTTCCAAATGTGCTATTAAGCAATCTGATGTCTGTCGTAAAACGATTTTTTCATCATCAAAAAAAGGAGCTGTTTCTCGTGGTTCTGCAAGCCATTTGCCATAACTTAAAAACATCGCTGGGCTGTTTAAAAGGCAATATCGATGAAAATCTTTTCCAATAATACACGGAATATAAGTATCATTTATCTTTGTCGTTGCGGTAAAAATTTTATTTTCAACGGTATGCTCTGTTTGTTTAGGGTTGCCTTTGCCTTTTTGATAAGCCTTTATCCCAACAATCACATTTGTTGCACTTGTTAGCGAAACGGTATTTGTATATAATTCCTGAATGTTGAATTCTGAACTATTTAAGTTGTATGTGCCATCTTGATTAAAAAATTCCTCATATAAACGTAGTATAGGTTGATTTAGCACATCTTCTTGCTTGTCGCACAAAAGGACTTTGACGTCTGTTTTCTTATTTTCATTTTTACTGATAATCAGTGTAGCCGTATCACCTATATCTGCTTCTTCAAAGACCTCAAAAAAATATTTACAAATATTTTCAATCCTATATTTCTGTAAAAAATTTCTAATTTTTTTGAAATAAAATTGATTTGCAAAAGTTGCAGGAGTGATAAAAGCAAGCATCCCTTTTTCTTTAAGTAAATTTGTTCCTTTTTCGTAAAACAAAACGTATGTATTCGCCTGATATTCAAATGTTTCATAATTGTTTTTTAGTAATTTCTTTTCTGTTTCCGACAATAAAGATGTTCCATACGGTGGATTTCCAATTACTAAATCAAACCCGACAAAATCGCCTTTCTCGTCCAAAACTTCGGGGAATTCAAAGCTCCATTCAAAGGCGTTGCTTGCCGCTTTTTCTTGGTATGTTTTTTCTCGTTTTTCTAGTTCTTTTTCTAATTTTTCACGCTCAGTGTCCCATCTTTTTTCGTCTAAACGCATTGAAGAAAGGTGGTTGTCGTATTTCGTTTTTGCTGCTTGCCATTCGAGAAAATCTAAATCTTGGTGTTTCTTTATTTCGTAAAGTTCTTTTTTTATTTTCGCGATATTTTCACGAATGTTTTTCTTGCCTTCTTTAATGTCGGAGCATTTTTTGTATTGAGAAACAAGGGTTTTGTATTCGTGAATTTTTTGTGTTGTAGTTGCTAAATTACCGCTTCCGATTTCGCGACCTTCAACAATAATTCGGCGTAAATCAAACCTGCTGATTAGCGAATTTCCGCATTTTATGTTTATGTCAATATTCGGCAATGTTTCTAAATCTTTACCTGTTCCCTGAGCGGAGTCGAAGGACGGACGATAATATGTGTTTTTCAGCAACTCTATCCACAAGCGTAAACGGCAAATTTTTACGGAATTCGGGTTTATATCCACTCCGAACAAACAGTTTTCGATTATTGTCTGTTTTTCGTTGAAAAATGTTTCTTGAACTCGTTGGCTTTCGATGTTTCTGGGGTTGTATGCAAAAATGTCGCCGTCGGAATTTTTCACTATTAACTCGTCGTTTTCTATTGATATTTGATAATCCCGTAATCGTTTTCCGTTTTTATCCGCCAAAATACCGAGTTCGGACTTTAAGTAAATCATTTCGTTCAAAGCGGATACTAAAAAGTGTCCCGAGCCAACCGACGGGTCGCAAATTTTTATTGAATTGAAAATCGCGTTCGCCTCCGTTATTGCAATATCGGCGATTTTATTGTATAAATCTGTAATGTTTTCGCACTTCCAACCCTTGACTTCATTGAATTTCTGCACAACCGAACGCCCGATTGTTTCGCGGCACATATACATCGTAATAAACGACGGAGTAAAGAAAGAGCCGTCTTTGTGTCCGTTAATTTTTTCAAAAATCAAACCCAAAACCGCCGCCGAAATCAGCGTTTTATCGGAATTTTCGCCGCTAAAATCGTAAGCGTCCAAAAATTTCAGAAAATATTCCAACGGTTTTAATCGTAGAGACGTAATGCTTACGTCTCCTTGTCTTGCGTTTTTGTTTAACACCGATTTCGGATAAATTGCAATTTCGGCATTGTCGTCCAAACTATTTATGCCAATCGTTTCGTTTTCCATATCCGTTTGCTCAAAAAGCGAACTGTTCAGATACGGAACATTTGCAAATTTTGCGCTTACCCGTTCGTTGCGCTCATTTATCTTTTTAGCCAAAACGCCAAAGAAAAGCATATTCAAATCGCCGTATCCGCTTAATTTTTCGGTCGATAAAAAGGCGTAATTTTTGTCTTGCGAATGATATTTCAGAATTTGGCTTTCAAGCAATTTCAAAAACAGAATTCTGTTTATCCAAGTTATCGCCAAATCGAAAGCAAAACCTACTGCATCTTCTTCGTTTTTTGCTTTGTTATTGTATTCTATTTGTTCAATGGCATTTTCTATAATTGAGCCGTGGTCGCGATTTTCTTTTTTTCTCACGATAATTTTTTTGCCGCCGTCTGCAATTTCTTCCAAGCCGATAATATATAAAAGTTCCCCGTAAAATTCTTTGTTCAGTTGGTTGCTGTCGGTTGTTTCCGACTGGATTTTCAAGAGATTTTCGGGCGCAAAAAACTTATATAAATGCTCGTGATTTTCTTTGCGAATGTCGAAATGCGTGAAAATTATATCGTTTTTTATAGTTTCGATTTTGTCTTTGGCAATTTCCTTGTAAAAGAAATCGGTTTTTGTGCCCGCCAAGGTTTTCGCCTCAAATTCTTCAAAGCGTTTAACAAATTTATTGTCGCCGTAAAACAGTTTTTCAAAGTTTTGCGCGTCAAAAACAAACCATTCGTAAAGATTAGTGATAATTAAATGCCGAAGTTCAAAGTTTTTCTGCGTTTTTCGTTCTTTCATATAGTAATAAACCAACTGCTGAAGCGACTTAAGATTAAGGTTTTGCAAACTTATCATTTCGGTTTTCGCGGTCGGACTTTTTGTTTCTATAACCACGCCGACGGGCGATTTTTCGCTTTGGGTATTATGAATAACCAAGTCAATATCGTCTTTTGTATTTATGTAATGCTTTCTTTCATAATAAACCGCGTTCAAAAAATCTTTAATCAGCCCTTTATGAAATTCTTCGCTCTCTTTTTCGTTTATACGCCCAAGCATATCCGAGAATTCTTTGTCGAATTTTTCGATTTGCTCCTGCTCAACCTTTTGCTTCAAAAAAGCAGGATTTAACGATTGTTTAACGGTCTTCGGCATTGGGTTTCCTACGTGTGTAATTTATTCCCACTATTATTACAGGCAAAAATACATAATTTATACCTGCCAAATCACAAAATTCAACAATTTTTATACGAAGTCCTTACAAAAACGCCCGAATGTACTTTTTTTATGCCCAAACTTCGGGCGAATTCCGCGAAAATTTCAAAATCGTCGGCTTCGTAATATTTTTGTACGTCGAAAGCGAGTTTTGTCGGCTTAAAATATTGTCCGATGCTCAAAATGTCTATCGGGATTTCGGCGAGCGTTTTTATCAGGTCTGTTATTTCGGCTTCGCTTTCGCCAAGTCCGAGCATAAATCCGCTTTTTATCGGGATTTTCGAGTTGTTTTTAAGGAATTTTAACACTTCTATGGAACGTGAAAAATCTGCTTTGTCTCGAAGTTTGGGATACAAATTTTTCGGCATTTCTATGTTGTGCGAAATGCAGTCGATGGGGGAGTTCAGGATTATTTCAATGGAATTTTTGTCGCCGTTAAAATCGGGAATAAGGATTTCGATTTTGCAATTCGGGCATTGATTTTTTATTTCCAAAACGCATTTTGCCAAATGATTTGCGCCGCCGTCGGGTAAATCGTCGCGGGTGGTGGTGGTTATTACAACGCTTGACAATCCGAGTTTTTTTATGGCGGTTGCAAATTTTTGCGGCTCGTTTTCGTCGATTGGTAGGGGAGAGGGGGAGACAAGGCGTGCCTTGTCTTTACAACCTAATGCGCAGAATTTGCAGTTTCGGGTGCAAATGTTTCCGAGCGCTAAAAAACTTGCCGTGCCGTCCGAAAAGCATTCGCCTTTGTTGGGGCAGTTTGCGCTTTCGCAGATTGTGTTTATTTTTTCGTCAATCAAAATTTGCGCGACAAAATCGCTTTTTTGCCCTGTCAAAATAGGGCGCATATAAGATTTGGGCATTCTGAGCATCAGATTTTTCCGAGTTCGTCTGTAAGTTTTTTGAATTCGGCGCGTAATTGATGGGCAAGTTTTATAACTTTGCGCAAAATTTCGGGAATATCTTTAGGCTTAACTAAAATAACGATTAGCGCCAAAACTATAAGAATTTCCGAAAGGGCTATTCCGCTTGTCATTGTTTTTTTCTCCTTCCCGCCAAAAACGCCAACAAAATTCCGAGCGCGTAAAGCAGTAAAAGCGGCATTGCAAGCAAGATTTGCGATATGGCGTCGGGGGGTGTAAGAACTGCCGCGATTATAAAAATAAAGATAATTGCGTAGCGAAAATATTTAATCATAAAACGGTGGTCGATAATTCCCATTTTTGCCAAAACAAACGAAATTACGGGGAGTTCAAAGGCAATTCCGAAGGCAAAACCCATTTTTATGAGGAAGCGAAAATATTCGTCAATTCTGAAAAACGGCTCGACTTGCCCTGCCGCAAATCCCGTTAAAAACTGCAATAAAAACGGAAGCAAAAAGTAGCAAAAGGTAAATCCCGCCAAAAAACATACGGTCGAAGCGATTGCGGCGGGCAAAATTACGGCGCGTTCGTTTTTGTAGAGGGCGGGGGCGATAAATTTCCAAATCTGCCAGAAAATAAACGGCGAGGCGAGCAAAATTCCACCTGTTAGCGCGATTTTTACGCTAAGCATTACCACTTCGGCGGGGGCGGTGTAAATGATTATAGGCGTGGGGTCGCTGAAACGAAGCGGATAAATTGCGACAATCTCGAATATTTCCCGCCAAAAAACGAGGCAGGGAACCATACTAAATATTATGGCGGTTCCACTGCGAATTAGCGCGCGCCGCAGTTCTTCTATGTGCGCAATCAGCGACATTTCGTTATTTGTTGTCGTTTGCTGTTTGCTCACTTGCCGCTACGCTTTTGTCGGTCGATAATTCGTCTTCAACTTCTTTGGCGGCTTTCTTAAATTCGCGAATTCCGCTGCCGAGCCCTTTTGCAAGTTCGGGCAATTTCTTAGCGCCGAAAAGCAACAAGAAAATCAGCAATATTACTAAAATGTTCCAAATTCCGATGTTTCCCATATTTAGTTTCCTCCTTTTGTTTGTATTAAAAATAATATTTGCCAACAACAGAAAGGAGACGCAAGCATTGCGTCTCTACAAATTAGGCGAAAATTGTATGAAAAAAATTATCTACTCACATCAACTCTCGACGAACGGGAAAATCTATTGTCGCTACCGGCTTCTTGACTTCCTGTTAGCAATAATAATAAGCGGAACGCCTATGGGTGCGCCATAAACGGTAGAAGTCAATACAATTCCTGTTATTCTCATACCTCTATAACTCGAACTGCTTGTTGAATTCAAGTTTTCATTTCTCGAGGCAGTATGAACGCTTAAAAAATTAACATCGCCTTCTTGGGCAGAACGAAAATTTGTAAAAAATGCAGGATAACCTGTAGCTACCACGTCAAGATTATGTCCTTCTTGTGTGTAAAAAAATGTTGTTCCTATAAGAACATCGGGCGCAGTAATAGATGGAGGGTTGTGTCCGAGCGCGTTTGCTATTGCCTGCCGTTGCAAACTTTCAATACCTTCTTCTATCTTTCCGCTTGCTTCGCCTCTTACGCGCGTTTCAGATACAGATAAATCCGCAACTACGGGAAGAGCTTTAATGGCTGGAGAAATTTCAATTGCGGGTAGAGTGTTTCTTGCACTTCTTGTTCCGTGGTGTCCGCTCGCAGTTCCGGCTATCAGCAAAATGCAAGCAATAGTTCCTAAGCAAAAAGTTGTTTTCATCTTGCTGCCTCCTGCTTACCGAAAAGCCAAATGTCTTCACTTTTGGGCGTTCTGAAATTTTTGAAAACAGCAGGATAGCCAATAACAACTATAGTCATATTTTGATTTCTCTCTGCTCTCGTTCCTTTAGTTTCATAAAAGAAGTTCGCTCCAACTAAAGCATCTGCATTTCCTTGCAACGCATTAGCAATTGCTTCTTGCTCCAACGCTCTCCTGAGAGAGGGAAGCCCGCTTGCTTGCCCCATTACTTTCCTGTCGGAAACAACTAAATCTGCAAGTGTCGCTGTTGTGTGTGCCGATGGCGCGAATTCCAAAGCTGATAAAGTGTTTGTTCTTGCCGCTGATGTGCATCCGACAAATACAAAACACATTGTCGCTAACAATGTAAAACCGCCAATAGCATTGAGTAATTTACTCATATTAAAACCGCCTTTCTGCCAAATTCTTTCGGCAAAGTTAAAAAGTTAAGCCAAAACAGCTACAAGGCTGTTCCGCCAAAATTCATATTCCTGCGAAAAAAGACGAATTGAAACAATTCACAGATTAAAATAATAAAAACCGCAAAAAGCAAGCAGAACAGCCACAAGGCAGTTGCTTTTAGCAATTTTAAAATTAAAGAGCTACGAATTGCAGGAACTAAATCCTAAACAATTTGTCTTTTTTCGCACGCATAAAATAATATTTTGTTTTGGGTGAAATGGGAAAATTGTTGTGTTTTGTGTTGCTATTAACGCATTTTTACCACTAATGAATCATTTTTGACATACAAAAAACTATCGAAACTTATATCTTCGTCGATTTCTTCCCAACGAATACCGACATTTGACAGTTTCCATTTTGTTTTTTGTTCGGCGGTTGCTTTCTTCAATATAGGATAATCACTTAACGGTTGCACGAAAACCTTATTGTTTTCCGTGCAAAGAAATAAATTATCCTTATCAAACGAAACTTTTGCGTTTTTACCGAACATTATTTACCTCCGAAATAATTATTCCAATTCGATATTAGAGTCTCTCTGTTTTCCTCAATTATACTTTCGGCAAGTTTTAATTCTTGTTTTTTGAAACCATTGTTTTCGATAAAAGAGATTTCGGGCTCCAGCGCCCATTTCGCATACGCGTCGCCTTTTTCCACGTGAACGTGTATCGGCAAGTGCTCTTTTGAGTAAAAATAAAATCTCATTCCGAAAAAAGAAAACGCAGTCGGCATTTTTTCTCCTTTGTTATCATTTTCATATAAATATAATATTTGCCGCAAACAAAAAGGAGCCAAGGCATGCCTTGGCTCTACAAACTGGGTGAAAATTGTATAAAATGTTATATGTTTATTTCAACTCTCGACGAATGTACAAACCGCCTGCCGCTGATATTGGTTGCTTCGACACTATATAACTCTTGTTGGCACATTACTTGCTTGCCTATAAAAATTGATGTTGCTGAAAAATTTTCTAACTTCTCTTCTCACGTTTCTTTTAAAAAGCTCGCGTATCAAACCCTTTCCGTCAAATGTTCCACTGCTTCCGCCGCTGACCCAGTTATTGTTTACTAGAAAAAACGACAAATTATCATTAATGTAAAACTCTAAAACATCAACACTAAGATTGGCACTGCTGGTTCGCACGCCTGTAAAAGTAAGAGATGTAGTTTTTGTAACGCCATCTCCATCTATACGTTCAAAATGACGAACTATAATATTAATGGAGTCTGCCGATCTTCTTTCTGCTACACCTACCAAAAATGAACGCCCTTGTTCAATATGCGACAACATCACCCTCATGGCGCGATTATCATAGTCATTATTTACATCATTCTTCTCTTTATGTAAAACAACACGAACATTATCATTTTGCCTTTCATTGGTTTGGTTTTGCAGCATGTGCAATTCAGGCGGCACCTGTTGTAGTGTGGAAAATTTATCTACAGCAGTTCCACATTGTCCGCAAAAATTTGTTCCTGTTAATAATTGTGTTCCGCAGTTCATACAAAAGACACTCGCAAAGCAAATGCCAATCGACAACAAAACGGCAATCGCCGCGACTTTGAATTTTGAAAATGGCATACCAATTTCTCCTTTTTTTATTTGTTAGTATAATCAATATGAGGAGAATTTATCTGCATGAAAATTTCAACGGCTGTTCTGCCCATATTGAGTTTTACCATATACCGAATATGTCTATTGTTTTTTGTTTATCAAAATAGGACGGCATAACAACCTAAAGGGCTATTTCGCCTATTTGATAAATATAAAACTGCGAAGTATAAATCTCCGCAAATTCGGCATATAGTAGTACTAAAATACATTCTGCCAAAACCAAAAAAATGCTTGAAAATTGCCATAAATTTATATTTTTATATACCATTTTAAGCGGCATTATATTATTTTTCTTAAAAAAGGAGGTCTTTATGGTGCTATCCAGAAGAGATTTTATTAAAGGCGGTATCGTTGCGGCAGGCGCGGCAACCGCTTTGGGAGGAATAGGTTTGGCGCGCAATTTGTTTGCCGAAAAACCTATGGAAATTATTGACATCGACGGTGAAAATATACAGATAGAAAACACACAGGCGCTCAGATATATTGATTTGGAACTCAGCGGCGAACTTGCAAAACGCGAGCAAGCGCTTTGGGATTTATTTTCGCCTTGTCGTCTTTGTCCGCGTAATTGCAATGTCAATCGCGCGGCGGACAGAGCGGGCGCTTGTTCTCTCGGAAGAGATTTTAAGGTCGCTTCGTTTGCTCCTCACTTCGGCGAGGAAAGACCGCTTCGCGGCGTGCGCGGCTCGGGAACTGTTTTCTTTTCGAACTGCAATTTGCTCTGCGTATTTTGCCTTAATTGGCAAATAAATCACCGCGGCGACGGAACGCAAACCACCCACGCCGAGCTTGCAAATATGATGCTCGAACTTCAGCGCAGAGGCTGCCACAACATAAATTTGGTTACGCCGACTCACGTTTTGCCTCATATTATAAAAGCGCTTCGCATTGCCATATCCGACGGGTTGCATTTGCCGTTAGTTTACAATTCCAGCGGATACGAGTCGCTTGAGGTCGTTAAACTTTTAGACGGCATTGTCGATATTTATCTGCCCGATTTTAAGTATCAGGACTCTGCGATTGCCGCGCGCTTTTCAAAAGGAGCGCCGAATTATACGGAGCATACTGCCGCCGCCATAAAAGAAATGCACAGACAAGTCGGCACGTTGCGCCCCAACGGCATTGCAAGTCGCGGGGTGCTTATTCGTCATTTGGTTTTGCCCGAAAATCTTGCGGGGACGGATAAATTTGTCCGCTGGGTCGCCGACGAACTCGGCACGGATACCCACGTAAATATTATGAGCCAATACACGCCAAAGTTTATGGCAAACGATTATCCGCCGCTTAACAGACGACTGATCCCCGGAGAATTCGACCAAGCAATGCGCTGGGCGCGAGAGGCTGGGTTGCGGAATTTTCATTGAGGGAGGGAAAAAATTATCGCCTTGCTTGTCTTTGCCCCCTGCTTTTTGCCTTGCAAAAGCCCAAAATGGAGAGGACGGGGGTGAGAAAAAACTATAATGGTCGATAATTTTAGACAATGGCATAATGTCTTTTAAGGTGGTTTTCAGTTAAACATTAGGTTAAAGATAAGTTAAGCATGAATTATTTTATACACAACTCTTGAAACTCGCAATAATTGCAAAAGCTTTGTCTTTGGCATTTATCAAATTTGTCGAGGGTTAG